>CAYSAH010000019.1:0-19445 GCA_964428945.1 uncultured Bacteroidaceae bacterium
TACCTTTAGTTCCTATGGTTCTTATCCAACTGATAACCTCTGCGGTATTGTTCCCACCGGCACCAACAACCATTGGAACCCTTCCGCTGTTCACTCTCTTTGTTATTTCGATGATCTGTAACTTCTCTTCTTTTGAAAGGGTAGGGGTTTCAGCTGTGGTACCAAGTACAACAAGGTATTCAACCTTCTCGTTGATAAGGAAATCAGTATGCCGTTCAAGTCCCTTTATGTCCAGTGATCCATCACTATTAAAAGGTGTGACCATTGCAACACCCGTACCTTTGAAATCTCCTCTTTGATTCATAAAATTTTTACTTTGAAGGATTTAACAATCCTATATAATGTTTAACCTGTTCGATAAAATAGGCGGTGTCACATTCTGCTTTGGGGTCATTTATCATCAGGTCAAGATCGTTTTCGCTATCAGTGTAACATCCGATCTTGAATTTTGCCTGCGAAAGCTGAATGAGATATTCCATCGTCAGGTATTCCTTTTTTCTTATTACAAACAGCAATTCTGGTACTTTCCTGAAAAAGGATTCGGTAACTTCACCTCCAGGGCTGCCATACCAGTTTACATCCTTACGGTTAATAAATTCAAAATTTGCCCAGAGCAACATTTCCTGCGGTGTTTCCTTCTGCGCAACATAACCAAATACAGAGGTCTTTATGCCTTTATCCAGGAGGTATTTTGTAAATTCTTTAATAGGAGAGAAACAGTTCGGTAAAGAGGTGTCAAAGAGGATTACAGCACTCCTGGCTGATTCAAAATTTTGCACCGATTTATCTCTCGTATTTTTACTAAAGCGCTTTCTAAGCACTCTTTTCCCTATATTATTGCTAAGCTGGCTCATTGATGGGTCAAAAATACAATTTTTGGAGCATAATACTAATCATTAATCATGTTGAGAAATTCATCAATCGAAATAATCTGTATTCCAAGGGCATTTGCTTTTTTAAGTTTCTCCGGCCCCATATTGTCTCCTGCCAGTAAATATGTGGTTTTGGAACTGACCGAGCTGACATTCTTCCCTCCGTAATTTTCGACCATTTCCTTCAGTTGGTCCCTGGAATAAGCGGAAAATGTCCCTGATATTACAAATTTACTGTCATCAAGTTTTCCTGAGTTTAACCTATCCTCCGTTAATTCCATTTGTATACCAGCCTGTTTCAGTGTATATATGATGTCATTATTAACCCGGTCACTGAAAAAACTGATGACAGATTCGGCAATTCTCTCCCCGATCTCATCCACATCCATAAGCTCTTCCAGTTTTGCTTCCTTGATTTTTTCGATAGTTCTAAAATGCGCAGCCAGTTTCTTGGCCACAGTTTCTCCGACATAACGGATGCCCAAAGCAAATAACACTCTTGGGAAAGGAACGTTTTTTGAAGCTGAAATACTTTCAACCAGGTTTTGTGTTGACTTTTCAGCAAATCGTTCAAGCCGAATGATATCTTCAAATTTTAAATTATAAAGATCTGCAGGATTTTTAATCAGCCCTTCATTGTATAAGAGTTCAATTGTAGCATCAGCTGCATTAATATTCATAGCTTTTCTGCTGACAAAATGTATTATCCTCTCCTTTATTTGTGGCGGACAGCCATAATAATTTGGACAATAATGAGCGGCTTCACCTTCCTGCTTAACAAGTAGGGTACCACATTCCGGACAATTCGATATGAATCTTATGGAAATTGAATTTTCAGATCTTGAGCTCAGATCAACACCAACGATCTTTGGTATGATATCACCGCCTTTTTCAACGAAAACCCTGTCATTTTCTTTCAGGTCGAGCAGGGCAATCTGATCAGCATTGTGCAAAGAAGCTCTTTTAACAATCGTTCCTGCAAGATGAACAGCTTCCAGGTTTGCAACGGGGGTTACAGCGCCGGTTCTACCAACCTGAAAATCGACACTTAACAATTTTGTTGATGCCTGCTGGGCCTTGAATTTATATGCGATTGCCCATCGAGGTGTTTTCGCTGTAAAGCCTAAAACATGCTGTTGCCTGAGATCATTGACTTTTACTACTACTCCATCGATATCAAAAGGAAGGGTTTCCCTGTTTGCTGCCCAGTTATCAATATATTCGAATACTTGTTCCATTGATGATAAAAGCCTGTTGTATGGAGGCACCTTGAATCCCCATGTACTGCATGCAGCAAGGCTTTCAAAATGAGTTTCAAAGATATTGTCAAAAAGGGCTGCATAATAGAGAAAACAATCTAATGGACGCTTTGAAACAACTGAGGAATCCTGCATTTTTAATGTTCCAGCAGTGGCGTTCCTGGGGTTTGCAAAAACCTGCTCTCCGTCTGCCATTCGTTGTTCATTCATTTTATTGAAAGCCTCTCTGTGCATCAATACCTCACCACGTATCTCAAATTTTCGCGGGTATGAATTGCCCTGAAGCCTGAGTGGAATGCTTTTAATCGTTCGAACATTTGCAGTAACATCATCCCCGACGATCCCGTCTCCCCTTGTCAGTGCCCTGACAAGCTTACCATCCTCATAGCTCAGGCTAACAGCCACCCCGTCATACTTTAGTTCACACACATATTCAACTGGATTCTGTATTACCTTCCTGATTCGGGTCTCGAAATCACTCAATTCCTCCCTGCTGTAAGTATTTCCCAGCGAAAGCATTGGGATCGAGTGTGCATATTGAACAAATCCATCAGCAATATCGCTTCCAACCCTCCTGGTTGGAGAGTTCTCGTCATAAAATTCAGGATATTTCTTTTCAAGTGTTTCAAGTTCCTGCAACAGGAGGTCAAAAGCAAAATCAGTGATCTCTGGTTTATTCTGAACATAATACAAGTTGCTGTGCCTGTGCAATTCACTTCGCAAAAAGTCAATCCGCTTTTCTGCAGAAACTTTATCCATTTCTTTTCTGTTTTGCGTAAAAATAATAAAAAGCTTTGCAGCTTTATAATATCATTCTGCCCTTGGCGATCTTTTTATTAAATTTGACGTTATAAGAGAAAAAGACCATGAGAACCGTCAATAAATGTGCTATCCTGTCCTTGTTTATGTTTTTTTCTATGTATTCAAGTGCACAAATTAGTCATGGCGGATCGCCAATAATGAATGATTCTGACTTTGATGCAAGCAGGATTATATATCTTCTGGAACCTGAAGACCAGGAAATGCTTACAAGCTTAAAATCCGCTTCTGAGAACACTTATAAAAAAGCTTTGAATTTCGCGATCGAAAAGGCTGTTGATCTCTCTCCTGAATTCAATGGCGAATGGGTCGAAAGGGATGGTTTGTATATATGGAGGGTACACCTTATCTCACCCGGGGCCTATTCCCTTGGAGTCTTTTTTTCAGAATATACTTTAGAGAACACTGCCAGTGTCTTTTTATTTGATCCTTCGGGAAAACATATCAAAGGAAGTTTTACAAGCGAAAATAATAAGGAATACAGGAGTTTTGCTGTAGGGCACATTCCAGGTGAAGAGGTAATAATTGAATTACAGGTGATGGATCCCGGGAGGAAGTATGGTTCTATTCGCATTGGATCAGTATCACATGCCTTTTTACCTGTCTTTGCTGAAAAAGGAATTAATGAAACAGGCCTGGGCACTTCCCAAGCCTGTGAAATCGATATCAACTGCAGTGAAGGGGATGACTGGCAGACCATAAAAAGATCAGTTTGCCATATTTATACAGGCTCATTGTTATGCACTGGTACACTTGTAAACAATACCATGTACGATGCAAAACCATATGTAATAACCGCTGAACACTGCATAAATAAAGAATTCAGGGCTCAGAACAGCATATTCTATTTTGGTTATGAAAATAGTGAATGCGGAATTAATGATGCCAAAAAGGACAAATCTGTTAGTGGGTCAACATTGCTTGCTACAGGTGACTCCCTCGATTTTACACTGGTAAAGCTTTCTTCTGCACTACCCCGTGAATTCAATGTCTATTACGCCGGATGGGATGCGCGGCCGCAAAACCATCTTTCAGCAATAAGTCTTCACCATCCCAATGCAGATGCAATGAAGATCTCAATTGAAAATAATGCTACAATTGAAGCAAGTTCGTTGCCCGGAGATCTTAATGACTACATACTCGAATCGAACTACAGGATAAGGGGGTGGGATATTGGTTCTACCGAAGGTGGGTCTTCAGGGGGACCACTTTTTAATTCATCAAAGAGATTGATCGGAATGCTATCCGGGGGATTAGCGTCTTGCGGCGATTCAATAGGATTTGACGATGTTACCGGCAGGGCTATCTATTCACTTACAGGGAATGAAAATGATTTTTATACAAAGCTTTATTATGACTGGGACCATTACCCTGAACCTAACAGGCAGATTAAAAAATGGCTGGATCCTGCTGGATTAGGGCAATTATCCATAGGTGGACTAAATTCCATTGCACTAGATATTCATGACGATTACATTAGAAATACAGGGTTATGGATTTATCCGAATCCTTCAGAAGGCATTTTTTCTATAGATATTCCTGGAAATGGTGGGAAAGAATTTAAGGTTTCCATTTATAGTATTACGGGTACAAAGGTCTATGAACAATCTTTGCCAGGTGATTTTCCGCTTAACATTTCACTCCCCGGTATAAGCAAAGGAATTTATCTTATCACCATACAGAATCAAAGCTATAAAGTCTCAGGCAGAATAGTCCTTAAATAATGAAACGTCCACTGATCTTCATTCTCCTTTGTCTTCTATCCTGCCAGTCATGCAACAATCATGCATCTGAAGATAAGCGTGATAAAAAGTACAACAGTCCGGGTTCATCATCGCTTGAATACGCAAAAAAATTTACCCTTGAAAAAGAAGAAGATTATACTGTTCTAAAGGTTAACACTCCCTGGCAAAATGGCTCGGAAACTTTTTTTGAGTACCTGCTTGCAGGTAAAAATGTAACGCTTCCAGATTCCCTTTTAGTAAAAAACATTATCAGGACACCTCTTGAAAGGGTCATTATAATGTCTACAACCTTTGCCTCATTTATTGATACTTTGGACGAATTAAATGCAATAAAAGGCGTTTCTGGTTCCGAATTCATATACAATCAGCAGTTAAGGTCGGAAATTGAAGCAGGACTGATCCATGATGTTGGATTTGATCATGCACTGAATTATGAACTTATCGTTGATATGGAACCTGATGCTGTTTTCATGTTTGGTGTGCAGGCTGGTATTGTTCAGACCATTAACAGGCTTGAGGAGATCGGGGTTCCTGTAATAATTTGTGCAGATTACCTTGAGCCTCATCCCCTTGGTCGATGTGAGTGGATCAAGTTCTTCTCTGCTTTCTTTGAAAAGGAGAATATTGCCAATTCAATTTTTGATGGGATCGCAGCAAGATACAATGAAATGACAGTTGTGGCAGATGTAAATGAAAGGCGCCCCTCGGTTATGCTTGGTCTTCCCTGGAAGGATACATGGTATATTCCAGGAGGAGGATCATTTGCGGCTAAATTCATTGTCGATGCTGGTGGCAATTATATTTATTATGACCACCTTAATTCTGAAGCTGAACCTGTAAATATTGAATCAGTTTTCTCAAGGGCTCTTGAAGCTGACTATTGGCTAAATCCAGGTGTAGCCAACAACCTGGCTGTAATCCTTGCCCATGATCCCAGGTTTGCAAAACTGAAATCCTTCCAGAATGGAAATGTTTTCAATAATAACAGGAGAGTAAGTCCAGGAGGGGGGAACGATTATTGGGAATCCGGAATAATACACCCTGAAGTGATCCTTGAAGATCTTATCCACATCTTCCATGACAGTATCATAAATCAAAAAGATCTCAAATATTATTTTAAGCTGGAATAATGTATAAAACGCCTTTGCTTTAAAATAATTTATAAATTTGATTGTCATCAACAATCAAACTCATGGCAAGTATCCGCAAACTTAAAAAGGACATTAACATAATTACCTATGATCTCCTTTCCAAATGTTATGCTATAAAAAGTTATGAAAAAGATATCAGGGACGAAGCCTTTGACGAGCTAATCCGTAAGATTGTCTATTTAAGAAATGACCTTATCCTAAGGGCTAATCATCCTGAAAATGATGGGGAAAGCAAAAGTATTGCACAGCATTACAGGAAGATCCAGCAGGATCTTTACGGACTATTTAGTGTTATTGATGAATTGAAAAGCAGGTAATATTGGGCCTAAGATCTAGATATGCAGTCCAGATGGTTCTACTGGTATTGGTTTTAATTCTTTTAATTATCCTTGATATTTCTTTGGGGACTGTAAAAATTCCATTTAAAGATATTCTTGAGAGTCTTTTGGGCTCCCGCAATCTTTCAGTGCAGCGGGAAATGATACTTTACGATTTCCGGATTCCCAGGGTAATAACTGCCTTGTTGGCGGGTTCTGCACTTGCAGTCAGTGGTCTCCAGATGCAGACGATATTCAGGAATCCCCTTGCGGGACCGTATGTGCTCGGAATAAGTTCAGGAGCCAGCCTTGGAGCGGCTCTTGTATTATTGGGTTCCGGAGCCCTGGCAAGCGGGATACTGGCAAAATGGGGCATTGTAACTGCCGCCTGGTTGGGTGCTGCATCTGTCATGTTCATTTTGCTCCTTGTTACCATCCGTATCCGAAACATCATGACCATCCTAATCCTGGGAATAATGTTCAGCAGCGGACTTTCGGCCATCATCAGTCTGATGCAGTATTTTGGAAATGCGGCTGCACTTAAGTCATTTGTTATCTGGAGTCTTGGAAGCCTTGGTGATGTATCCGGGAGCTCTCTTTATATCCTTCTGTTAACAATAATTCCGGGATTGATCCTTTCAATGTTTTCCGTGAAAGGTTTGAATGCTATGATGCTGGGTGAAGAGTATGCAGGAAGCCTGGGTGTAAATATATTGAGAACCCGGATCCTTGTATTTATCAGTACGAGTATTCTGGCCGGAAGTATAACTGCATTTTGCGGACCAATTGGGTTCATTGGTATCGCTGTTCCACATATTACAAGATTTTTTACAGGAAGATCGGATATGAGACACCTTTTGCCTGCAACATTTCTTATGGGTATGGTAATACTCCTTTTTAGTGATATTATCTCCCAGGTACCAGGATCTGATCGGATCCTGCCTGTAAATGCAATCACTTCATTGATAGGCATCCCTGTTGTAATTTGGGTTGTGCTAAGCAGGGGAAAAATTCAGGCAGACAGGCCATGACAGCAGATAAAAGAATAATATTGTCTATTAAGGATCTGCAATTGGGTTATACCCCACAAAATCACCTCCTGGAATCGGTTAATACTACTGTTAAGACTGGCGAAATGGTTGCTCTCGTTGGTAGGAACGGATCAGGTAAAAGCACGCTTCTCAGAACAATATCCGGTTTGCAATCAAGTCTGAAAGGCAATGTTTTACTGGATGGCAAACCTTTTAGGGAATATTATTCAGGTGAACAGGCTTCCATGATCTCATTTTCAGGTACAATTAGTAAGCTGACAGAGAATCTTACAGTATTTGAAATGGTGTCCCTGGGGCGACACCCATACACTAATTGGTGGGGTAGCCTGAGGCAGAAAGATACTGATAAGATAATTGAATCGATCCGCTTTGTAGGTATGGAGCAATTCACAAATTCCAGGCTTGAAAAATTAAGTGACGGTGAGCGACAAAGAGTTATGATAGCTGCATCACTGGCGCAGGACACTAAAATAGTTGTGCTTGATGAACCAACTGCTTACCTTGATATTCCAAACAGGATAGAAATTGCAGAAGTTTTATTCAGGTTGAAAAAAGCTGGCAGGTCTGTTATATTTTCTACACATGATTTCGATATTGCTTTAACCTATGCAGATAAATTGTGGGTAATTCATGACAAAAAACTTGTGGAGGGAGCTCCGGAAGACCTGGGTATTGAACATATCTATGAAAAAATATTTCTGAAGTCCGATGTGGATTTCGACCGAAAGAATATGCGATTTGTGAGGAAAAGGTTAAATACAAAAGCTATTTATATAAGACCTTTTAAAGATGTCCAGGTTTTTTACTGGACAACAAGAGCACTTCAGAGGATCGGTTATAATGTCTTAGCAAAAGATCCGGGGAATACACCTTTTTTGATAATTGGGCAAACAGCCCGGGAATTTATGTGGATATTGGAAGAAAAGGATAATAGAAATGAATTCAACTCGTTATATGATTTGATGTGCCACTTGACTCAGTTCGATTAATTGATTATTTTTCCAAAATTTTTAAAGTAGGATTATGCCAAATTCATCAACAAGTGTTAGAAAAGTTGTAGCATATATACTCGCAGGATTGGTACTGCTATTTTCGATCGTGGCGATACTTGCTATATGGGATATCATAGAATACCGCTACCTGATTAAAAGAATGTTCCAGTCATTAATGGTTGTCCTTGCTGCTTCAGCTGTAATAGTGCTAATATTTTCCATTCTGGACAGGTCGGATAAGGATCAGATAGGAAATTGATTGCAGGAATCAGATCAATTCACTGATCTTTCCTGCATTATATAAATTGTCGAATTTCTTTAAACGTTCAGATCTTTCCTTCATTGCAGCTTTTTTAAAAGGCTCTTTCATGAGTTCTTCAATAAGTTGAATGGCTTCAAGGGGACTTTTGTACAGGTAACAAAGCTCATCAAGACCACTTCCACTTACCATCTGGGAATTTGCCATGCAATGTCGTCCAGCGTAAAGACTATGTAACAATTTTAACTTCAATCCTGTGGGCTGAAAGGTATACAACAGATTAATATGCGCATCACGTACCAACTGGTTCATCAGGTCTCCATCCGGATTGATGATGAGTTCCAGGTTGGAATGTTTTCTGCATTTTTTTTGAATTTGCTTCCCGGGATCTTTTCCGGCAATAAGCACCCTGACACTGACCCTTGAGAGAACATTTCTCACAAGATAAAGCAAGGCTTGCTCATTTTCCGGCACAGAAAGATTTCCGTGAAAAAGAATATAGTCACCACTCCCCACAGGAGATGTGACTTTTTCATGTTGGTGGAATGCTGAAATATGCACAGTCTTTCCATATAATTCATAGAAATAGGCTGAATCTGTAGTTGATATTGCAAGCAGGTGATCAGCATTAACAAGAACCTTTTCATATCTTTTAAGTTTCCCGGCTTCGGCAAATAAAAATAACTTCCTGAAAAGACTTCTTTCACTCCTGGCTAGCATCCGGTAATAATTATGCTCAATATTGTGGGTCCGTACTAGGACTTTTTTCCCTGCTTTTTTGCACCTTTCAAGATAGAATGTAGTGTGAAGCCCCTCAAAAATAACCGGGTAATCGTCATTTAAAAGATTTTGCTCAAGCGCCTTTCCTCGTCTTGTTACAACGATATATGGAAGGGGATTGAACATATACCTGAGACCGTTTTTTCTTTTGTAATAATAAACCTTAAAACACAGGTCAGAAAGAGATTCAGCTTCCTCCCTTTCATAAATAAATGTATGAAGAATGATCTTGAAACCTACTTCATTCAGTGCTTTAAGCTTATAATAAATATCAATGATTCCTCCGTAATCAGGAGGGTAGGGAACATTAAAAGCAATGATGTGAAGAAATTTTTTCCGATCCATTAAACCTTTCTTTTTAAATATCATCCAATATACAAAAATACCGAAGTTCTTTTCTTCATGATCTTTTTTAAGTAAACAATCTTTATCCTTTAAGTCCTGGGAAAGCAAAATCCCGACTAATTGGTAATTTTAAATGACATATTGCTCTGTTTAACATTTTTTAAGAAAAAACTGAACAATTTGTGTAACAAAACAGACCTATTAGCGTTTAAATAATAAACGTTCTTTTTCAATATAAGATACATTCTTATATTTTACTTTTCATAGATTTAGTTTAGGGTTAGTTTAGTTTAAAGACCGCCTCTCTCCGAGGCGGTTTTTTTTTATCTTTGCAGTCCAATTCAAGAGGATATGCATCGAATAGAAGAAATTCTTATAAACACTGTAATTCAGGGAGCCAAGGACCTCTGGCAAACTGATATTGACAAATCTGCAGTACAGGTTCAGAAGACCCGGAGAGAATTTTCAGGGGATTTTACCATAGTCGTCTTTCCCCTTGTTCGTCTTTCAAGGATTTCTCCTGAACAAACAGCAGAAATTTTAGGATCCTATATTACCTCGTCCCTGGACGAGATCGATGGTTTTAATGTAATAAAAGGATTCCTTAATCTTATCGTATCAGAGAATTTTTGGATAACATATCTTTCCAGGATCCGTAATGATGGGAATTATGGATTTAAAGCAGCGGGAGAAAATGCTCCCCTTGTTATGGTCGAATATTCCAGTCCTAATACGAACAAACCATTACATCTTGGACATATCAGGAATAACCTTCTCGGCTTTTCGATTTCACAGATCCTTGAGGCAAACGGTTACAAGGTAATTAAGGTTAACCTGGTTAACGACCGCGGAATCCATATATGTAAGTCCATGCTGGCATGGCAAAAATTCGGGAATGGGGAAACACCTGAAAACTCAGGAAAAAAGGGGGACAGACTTGTCGGGGATTATTATGTAATGTTCGACCAGGAGTATAAAAAACAGGTTGCGTTACTGCTTGCAGAAGGTAAAAATGCAAAAGAAGCTGAAGAAAATGCACCGCTCCTGCTTGAGGCCAGGGAAATGCTCAGAAAATGGGAGGCCGGGGATAAGGATGTGAGAAAGCTTTGGACTAGCATGAATGAATGGGTTTATTCAGGTTTTGAACTAACTTACAATCGATTGGGAGTAGACTTCGATAAGATGTATTATGAATCAGAAACTTATCAGCTTGGCCGTGAACTGGTGCTCCAGGGGGTTAAAAATAATGTTCTTGAACGTGAGAGCGATGGTTCTGTCTGGGCAGATCTTACTGACAGAAAGCTGGACAGGAAACTTCTGCTCAGGTCCGATGGCACATCTGTTTACATGACACAGGATGTTGGGACAGCACATCAGAGATTTTCAGAATTCCCGATAGAGAAACATATATATGTAGTTGGGAATGAGCAAAATTATCATTTCCAGGTATTGCGTATTGTTCTTGAAAAATTAGGATTCGACTGGGCAGATAAACTATATCATCTGTCTTACGGTATGGTTGAACTGCCGGAAGGCAAAATGAAATCACGGGAGGGAACTGTTGTTGATGCAGATGACCTGATTGATGAAATGATAGCAACCGCAAGGCAGATGTCTGATGAACTTGGCAAGCTGGAGGGGTATGGAGAAGAGGATAAAAAGAACATATACCGACAGGTGGGGCTTGGGGCTTTGAAGTACTTCATCCTCAAGGTGGACCCAAAAAAGAATATGCTTTTTGATCCCCGCGAATCAATAGATTTTAATGGAAATACCGGACCGTTTATCCAATATACATACGCCAGGATAAAGAGCGTCCTTAGAAATGCAGGGGTATATGCAGATGCAATCCCCACTGTTAAACTCAATGAGAAGGAGATTGCTGTTACCAGGCTGGTATATGATTTTCCTGATATTGTTCAGTCTGCAGCTGAAGAACAAAATCCTTCAATTATTGCGAATTTTCTATATGATCTGACAAAAGAATTCAACCAATTTTACCATGATCATAGTATCCTTAATGCTGAAGAGAAAAATATTATGACATTCAGGATCCATCTCTCCTCTATCATCGGAAATATTATTGAAAAGGGAATGGGGCTTTTAGGCATTGAAGTTCCGGAAAGAATGTAATTTTTTAGCTCCGTTAATCTTTGCTATTCCTCTGGAATCTTCGCATTTACCTCTATACAGGTGCTACTCTGATTTTCTTTGGATTTCGGTATCAGGGACCGATATTTTTGATATTATCTGTTCTTTGCGGCTTTCATGGTATTTATAAGCAGTGATACTCTGGTCATCGGGCCAACTCCACCTGGAACAGGGGTTATGAAGCTGCATTTAGGAGCTACATTCTCATAATCCACATCGCCCTTCAATTTGAAACCGCTTTTTGTTTCACTGCTTTCAACCCTTGTGGTTCCTACATCAATAACTACGGCACCTTCTTTCACCATATCTTCCTTGATAAATTCTGGTGAACCAAGCGCCGCTACCAGGATATCAGCATTCCTACAAACCTCTTCCAGATCTTTTGTTCTGCTATGGGCAACAGTTACAGTTGCATTGATGGACTTTTGGGACATCAAAACGCTCAAAGGCCTCCCGACTATATTGCTTCTGCCAACAATCACACAATTTTTACCTGAAGTTTCAATGCCATATCGTTTGAGAAGTTCAACAATTCCAAATGGCGTTGCGCTGACAAAAGAGGGCAGTCCAATAACTGTTTTTCCAACATTCACAGGGTGAAAACCATCGACATCCTTGGAAGGATCAATCGCCTCAATAATCTTTTGTTCAGAAATATGTCCGGGCAGGGGAAGCTGAACGATAAAACCATCCAGCTCCTTATCATTATTTAGCTCATAGATGCGAGAAATAAGCTCTTCTTCTGTGACACTATCTTCATACCTGACAAGTGATGACCTAAAGCCAACTTCCTCACAGTCCTTAATCTTATAAGCAACATATGTTTCACTGCCTCCATCGTGTCCGATCAGTACAGCTGCAAGGTGTGGCGGTCTGTTTCCAAGTGCAACATAATGTTTTACTTCTTCAGCGATTTCTTCTTTTATAATTTTTGCTGTTGCTTTACCGTCAATTATTTGCATGTTCAATTTTCTTCAGCTTATTAGTTTTTTGGCATTTTCCCAGCGAGAGCCTTACCTTTGCCACTGGTCATAAGGCGCATCATTTTCCTGGTTTCACTGAACTGCTTTATCAGTCGGTTTATCTCAGCAACAGAAGTTCCGCTTCCATTTGCAATGCGAGCTCTCCTGCTGCCATTAAGGATTGCAGGATCCGATCTTTCTGCGGGAGTCATCGAATGTATTATCGCTTCAATTCCTTTAAAGGCATCGTCATCAATATCCATGTTCTTTATTGCTTTTCCCATTCCGGGAACCATTGCCATGAGGTCCTTTACATTCCCCATTTTTTTTATTTGCTGGATCTGTGACATAAAATCGTTCAGATCAAAGGTATTTTTTGCAAGCTTTTTCTGAAGCTTTCTTGCCTCGTCTACATCATACTGTTCCTGTGCTTTTTCAACAAGAGAAACAATATCACCCATTCCAAGAATCCTGTCGGCCATCCGGCTGGGATGGAATACATCCAGGGCATCCATTTTTTCACCAGTACCAACAAATTTGATTGGCTTATTTACTACAGCCTTAATGGATAAAGCAGCACCGCCCCTTGTATCACCATCAAGTTTTGTAAGTACAACGCCATCAAAGTCCAGCCTCTCGTTGAATTCCCTGGCAGTGTTCACTGCATCCTGACCGGTCATTGAATCAACAACAAAAAGAATTTCGTTTGGATTTACCTCGTCTTTGATCGCCTTGATCTCCTTCATCATTTCCTCATCAACTGCCAGTCGACCTGCAGTATCGATAATGACGGTATTTCTGCCTGAATTTTTCGCAGCTTTGATCGCTGCCCTGGCAATTTTTACCGGGTTTTTATTATCCTCCTCACTATAGACTTCAACTCCAATTTGTCCGCCTAGGATTTTCAGCTGCTCAATGGCTGCCGGACGATATACGTCACCCGCAACAAGCAAGGGATTGCGTCCATGCTTTGATTTAAGGTAATTAGCCAGCTTTGCGGAAAAAGTCGTTTTACCTGAGCCCTGCAATCCTGCTATAAGGATAACATTAGGATTACCCTTTACATCGATCTCTGAACTTTTTGACCCCATGAGCTCAGCAAGCCTGTCGTGAACGATTTTTACCATCATCTGGTTCGGCTTCACTGCTGTCAGGATCTTTTGTCCAAGCGCTTCCTCCTTCACATCGTCAGTAAATTGCTTTGCAATTTTGAAGTTTACATCGGCATCCAGCAGTGCTCTCCGCACATCTTTCAATGTTTCAGCAACATTGATCTCAGTTATCCTTCCCTGACCCTTTAATATTTTAAAGGATTGCTCTAATCTATCTGATAAACTTTCAAACATGGTCCTAATTTTTCAGCCACAAAAATATAGAAAATTAACGAAGAATGAAACCAGATTCTATATTGCGGACAGCCATCAAAATTAAATACAATAAAGGATATTCATTTCGGGGAGGGGTTAGAAACATTCTCAGATTTGTGATATGCAGCAAAGTCGACTGCAATATGGAAATCAGATATATTCAGTAAATGCAATAAAGAAGGCGGTCCTGCAAAAAAGATAGCAGGACCGCCTCATCAACCAACGGTGAACTTAGTTAGTAGTAGACACCGGAATGCTTCCTATTTGAGTAATATCATTTACATCCGAATAATCATAAATGAAGAATCCACCGTCTCCGATAGTGAACAAAACATCATTTACCGGAATAACATCCGTGGCTTTTATATCTGTGAACTCAGCCAGCTTGTTATTCTTAATATTGTTATAGTTTGTTGCGTCATAAATAACAAGACCGTTTTCCCCCTGGCAAACAAAAAGGGTGGTCCCTGAAATTCCAAGACCATAGGGTTCGTCCATTCCATAAGAGGCGACTAATTCAGGATTGTATTTATCAGATACATCTATAACCTCGAGCAAATCTGCAGTTCCACCGCACAAATTTCCTGACCGGAGGGTAACATAAGCATAATTTCCGCTGACTACAACCGGATCGCAACTTGTAATATGACTATATACTGCAGTGGTAAATGGACTTTTTGGATCCTGGAGACTAAGGATATACATACCCTGTGTAGATCCCAGGTACATGAAATCATCATAAATGAACATGGTTTCAAGGCCCCATCCAACATATTTATCCTGCTCAATTACAGGGGAATCAGGATCGCTGATATCAACAACTTTCAATTGGTAATCTGTTTCAAGCATATAAAGGAATTTATCATAAGTAAGGAACCGTGCCATGGACCCACCAACACCATAGGCAGATCCAGCAGCACTAAAACTCGCACTGCTTCTTACCCCCGAAGAACTGCTCATAATTGCATCGTATTCATAATATATAGGCCAGGGATAAGGATTCGACTGGATCTCTTCTGTATATTCCTTTACCTCCCAGCCGGTTACCACACCTTCATCCTCATCTACCCGGGCTACAGGGTAGTCGTAATCATATGGAGGCAAAGTGTATTCCAACAAATCTTCAATCCTTTTAAATTCAGCAGGTGAAGAAGGATCGGTGATGTCGATCATGACCAGGTCAGTATAACTGTCTAAATAGAGGATATCATCCTTAATTGCCATTTCGACATTTCCCGGGACAGGGATATATGATACAGGGACAGGAGAGGACGGATCGGAAATATCGATCACGTGGACACCTTCCATAAATTCATTTATAAAGATGTAGTTGTCCTTGAAATATATTTTCCCGGGCCGTTCTATATCTTTGGGCTCTGCGACCTCAATTGATTTTCTCAAATCCTCATATGAAAGATATACCGGCACATTTGCAGTAAATGTGTGAAATTTTTTATCCTCACAGGATGAGAAGAATATAAGAGAAGAAATTACTATTGCGATAGGTGAAATATATGATCTCATTTTTTGAATTTTAATTAAAGATGCAGAATTTCCTTTACGGGTTGCGTTCAACGCAACCCGGTGAAAGTTTTTCCCATCTTAGATGAAAATCACTTAAAGAAAACATCATGTTAAAAAAAGCATTTACTTCATTGATCATAATTTCCTTCTTCTTCACCGGGAGCTTCGCCCAGAAATCAGACCAGGTAACGTTAAAAAACGGGACAATTATACGCGGGACCGTAGTTAAAATGGTACCTGAAGGTAATGTGACCATTAATGATCTGGCAGGAAATACGTGGGTCTTTAAAATGGAAGAAATTGAGCAAATCGAAGAAGTTGAAAATCCAGGATTGAACAATTTCTGGGAAACATCACCCGGCTTCATAAATATGACTACCATAGGATTTCTGGCAGGTTCACAAAACAGCGAATATATTGCACCCTTCAGCATGCAAACATCGCTGGGATATCTTACAAATTCGGGCTTGTATTCCGGCTTGCTTGTTGGCCTGGAATTCCTCAATGTCAATCATATTCCTGTAATGCTTGATTTCCAATACCCCCTTTGGTCAGGAAATGCGATGCCCGTAGTTATTGTTAGAGGTGGTTATACAATTCCTTCAAAATTTGAAAATGATTATTACGGAACATTGTACAAATATAGCGGGGGAATTACCGGTGCAATTGGGATGGGATTGAAAATAAGGAGCATGGAAAGTTTTGCATGGGATATTAGTTTGCTGTACAGGTATATGCAAATCAACTATACCGAGGATTATGAATGGCAATCCTATCAAAATTCTTACAAGGACGTTTATAACAGGTTGGAAATAAGGGTAGGATTTTATTTAGGAACTCACTAACAACTTACTTTTCCCGGTGCGTGGTCCGGTCCGAAAAAATGGCAATAAGGGTTATCCCGGATCCGCGCACCTTTTCTCCAGAAACTTCAACTTTATTATTAAATGAACTCAATGAAAATTCGTTGCAAACTTTTTGATTGAAATGACAATTCACATTTATCTTTAAGGAGGAGTCACTTCTTATTCCATTACCAAGGTACACTATCCTGTTAATTACTTTCTAAAAAGTATTTGGTTTCAGATTTGCCACCCGTCTTTCAACAATTAACTTTGTCAAAGGCAGTGTTTAATGAACTTAATAAATACTTATTAAAGCTTTATTTTTATCTTTGCAAATTCAAACGCAGTTGATTGATGAGTGAGAAAAATGAGCCGGTTTTTGAGAATGAAGAATTTCTGCTGCTTCTTCAGAAATATGAAAAAATGCGGAGCAATGATAATTCGACCTTTTTCGATGTAGAGGAATTTGAGCAGATCATTGATTATTATCTCGATGAGTTTCTGTACGACGATGCTTCCAGAGCAGCTGAACTTGGATCTATCCAACACCCCGCTTCGGTAGAAATAAAATACAAGGTGGTACATATATACCTTGAGCAAGGCATGGGAAAACCAGCACTTGAGATGCTTGGAAAAATTCCGAAATGGGAACATTCAAATCCAGAATATTATTACCTGAAAGGTACTGCCTTATGTCTCAACGGTAAAATCCATGATGCAGAGAAAAATTTTGATGAGGGATTATCCCTTTCATCTGAGGACCCATTTGAAGCACTCCTTAATATATCTATTGCATTTGAAAATGCACGTCAGTATAATCTTGCAATTAAATACCTTGAGAGAGCGCATCTTGAGAATCCTGAGTTCCTTTCTGTGATTTATGATCTTGGCTATTTCTACGAACGTCTTGATAATTTCAACAAGAGTGTCGACTATTACCAGAAATACCTTGACCTCGATCCCTTCTCTGAAAATGTCTGGTATAACCTTGGAGTAGCATACTTTAAGCTTGAACAGCCGGAACTGGCCCTTAAGGCTTACGACTATTCCATTGCCATCAATCCTGATTATGCATCTGCCTATTTCAATAAGGCCAACACCTATGGCAGTATGGAAAAATATGACAAGGCTGTGGAAGTTATTTCAGAATTTATTGAAATTGAGCCTGAAAACAGCCAGGCTCTGAATTTTTTAGGTGATTGCTACGAGCAACTGGAAAATTACGAAAAGGCACTTGAGGTATATAAAAAAGTCATCGCGCTTGATAACACTGACAGCGAGGGATGGTTTGGAGCAGGGATGGTTCAATACCAGCTTAATAAATATGAAGAAGCGGCGATTTACCTGCTAAAGGCACTCGAATTTGACCCTCAGAATACGGACTACTGGATAAATCTGGGCTACATTTATGAAGAGTCAGATAGGGGAGCAGAAGCTGTAAAATGTTACAAGCAAGTTATAAAGATAGATAAGACTGATTATGACGCCTGGGTTTCATTGACCAGTCTTTTGCTTGATCAGCTAGACCTTACAAATGCCCTTGCTGCCCTTCGGGAAGCATATACACAGTTTCCTGAGGATGAAAAAATATCTTTAAACCTTGCAATTTGTCACTTTCTCTCGGGCAAAAAGGATCTTGGACTTAAATTCCTGGAAATCGCAATGCGGAAGGCTCCTCATCTGGTTTCAGATTTCACGGAATCCTATAGTTATTCTCTCTGGGATAAATCCACCAAGGCACTTATTAAAAAATACACTAAATAAAACTGACATATGAATTTTAATATTCCTTTTATCCCTGAAAGAACTTCCAAACCCAGGGAATCAGGACTCACCATGATGATGGATAAGGGCCTTGGTATTAGAGAAGTTGAAAGCTTTGTTGAATCCAGTTCAGATTTTACTGATCTGGTTAAATTTGGTTTTGGAACAGCACTTATCACAAAAAATCTGCCTGATAAAATAAAACTCTATACTGATGCAGGGATTGAGCCCTACTTTGGAGGAACCCTATTTGAAATGTTCGCAGTAAGGAATAAACTGGACGATTATAAACGCTTTGTGGACAAGTTCAATATTAACACCATCGAGATTTCGGATGGTTCAATGAAAATCGATCCGGATGAAAAAGTGAGAATGATCCGTGATTTCGTTTCACACAAGAGGGTATTATCCGAAGTTGGGACGAAAATTAAGGGAAAAGAAATTTCGAATGAAGACTGGGTAAGTCATATGAGGGCTGAACTTGATGCAGGTGCCTGGAAAGTAATCGCTGAGGCACGTGAATCCGGCACTATTGGTATTTACAATTCTGACGGATCAGCAAATAAAGCGCTTATTGACGATATCATGAAGGAGATTTCGGTCAACGATGTCCTTTGGGAAGCGCCTATTAAAAACCAACAGGTAATGTTCATACAACTTGTCGGTGCCAATGTCAACCTCGGAAATATTGCTTCCAATGAGGTAGTGGCTCTTGAAGCTTTACGGATAGGAATGCGGGGTGATACTTTTTTTGATTATCTGCCTGAGGAGTATCAGAACAGGAGGCAATAATTTATGAAAAGAAATTTTAAGCAATATCTTCTCGTTCTGCTAAAAGGCATAGGAATGGGAGCAGCAGATGTGGTTCCCGGAGTTTCTGGCGGTACCATAGCATTTATCACAGGGATTTATGAAGAACTGATCAATTCGATTAAATCGATCGACCTGGTCGCTGTTAAATTGTTTTTTACAGGAAAATGGAATTCTTTCTGGAAACATATTAATGGTAAATTTCTCATATCATTGTTTGCTGGAATATTCGTCGCAGTAGTTAGTCTTGCACGACTGCTTGAACATCTTCTCGAAACCAGTCCTGTGCTTGTGTGGTCATTCTTTTTTGGGCTTATTTTAATGTCATCATTTGTTGTTGCAAGAAAGATAAAGGCATGGAATTATGCCCGGCTGGTTTCCCTTGTCACTGGAACAGGACTTGCTTTTTACATAACGAGTGTCACACCAAC
>CAYSAH010000020.1:0-19072 GCA_964428945.1 uncultured Bacteroidaceae bacterium
AATTTTATAAATTGTTCTTTAGAAATAAATCCCATTTCATAAGCTGCTGCTTCACATAACACAATGGTTTCCCTTGTTTTTCTTGCTACTCCGCCTAATGAGCCACCCGAAGGGGATGGTCTTATAAACGCATTTTTACTGGTAGCGAGCGTTTCCATTCTTGTTTTATCACCAAGGATGGAGCCTCCTGAACGTTCACTGCTTGGATCAATGGCCAGCACAGCCAGTTTATGTCCCTCTTTGAGGAGATAGTTCCCAAAAGATTCAATAAATGTGCTTTTCCCGGCACCAGGAACGCCGGTTATTCCAATTCTTAATGAATTTCCTGAGTATGGCAGGCATAATCTGATTATCTCCTGGGCAATGAATTGATGTTCAGGCAGAGCACTTTCAACCATTGTGATGGCTCTTGAAAGATCGGTTCGGTTAGCATTTCTTATGCCATTGAAAAGTGATTGTGCATCCGGAAGCTGTTTTCGTGATTTTCTGAAATTTTCAACAGCCTGAAAATTTACCGGAGAGGGTTGAGGAACACCCTCACTTACGCTTAATGCACTT
The DNA here is from genome assembly GCA_964428945.1 of uncultured Bacteroidaceae bacterium. Classification (GTDB taxonomy): domain Bacteria; phylum Bacteroidota; class Bacteroidia; order Bacteroidales; genus M55B112. The sequence goes on from CAYSAH010000020.1 coordinate 559, forward strand.
TTTTTATTCCTTTTCGGCATCGGATAAATTTATAGTAAAGCAAAGGTAATGAAATATTGGAAGCTAATCGCTTAGCCAGGTTGAGCTGGAAGTCCCTGATTTCCGTACGGTGCCCTTTCAATTTATATGTTATGGAAATATTTGAAATTATTGCTATTAAGAAGGATTTTACATAATATTGCAAGACTACCCACTTACCCCAAATATTCTTTTTGGAGTTTAAATCATATTGAAAAATTTTATTTGATGAAAACGAAAGCAATTCTTTTATCGTTAGGCATCTTTATTCTTTCCGGATGCAATAAAAAGGAAATTCCTTCACTGGCAGCAGTAAAGGAGGTGACAGACACATATTTTGGAGTGGAAATAGGCGATCCTTACCGATATATGGAGAATATGGATGATACAATTTTCCTTGACTGGATGAAGGAATATGCGGAATATACCCGTGGGATTCTCGATGCAATACCAGGCAGGGAAGCACTCATTGAAAAGATGGTTGAATTTGATGGAAGAAGATCTGACAGGGTTTACAATTTGAGTATTTCAGAAAGTGGCAGGTATTTTTATCTTAAAATGACACCTGAGGACGAGGCTGGAAAATTGTATTACCGCGATTCATATGAAGCACCTGAGAGCCTTTTATATGATCCGGCTGATTTTGCGGAAGAAGAGGGAGTTGATTATGTAATCAGTTCCTTAACTCCCGACGAAAAGGGAGAGAAAATTGCAATTAACCTGGATCCTAATGGTTCTGAAAATTCAACCTTGATCGTTCTGGAAGTTGCATCAGGTAGGATCCTGGATGAAAGAATTGACAGGGTATTTGGAGGGGCAGTTTGGCTGAGGGGGGGTAATGGATTTTTTTATGGAAAAACCAATTCCGCTGATGTGCATGACCCTTCAAGGTTCCTGAATACAAAAAACTACTACCACAGATTAGGAGACCCTCAATCATCAGATAAGGTGATCTTTTCATCCGAAATGTACCCGGAAACTGGTATGAGACCGGAGGAAATTCCATTTGTTATATATGATCCATACGAAAACGATTATTACCTGATTTTCTATACCGTTGAAAGGTATTTGAAGTTATTTCGGTCAGAAGCCGGGGATTTTGACCCGGAAAAATCCTTCGATTGGAAACCGCTGATCAGGAATGAAGATCAGATACAGGACTTTTATGTAAAAGGTGATGACCTGTACCTGTATACAGCTAAAAATGCTCCTGGCTTCAATATACTTAAAACATCAAAAACCTCGCCTGATATTGATCATGCAGAAGTGCTTGTGCCAGAGAGTAGTCTTGGGATGATCTCAGGATTTTCATTTACGAGTGAAGCGCTTTATTATTACCTTATGATCAATGGTGTTGAAGAAAGACTTTTCAGATTGGCATATGGGCAGGATAAGGCGGAGGAGATCATGTTGCCGGTAAAAGCCGGCTCTATAAATGTGAGAACAAGAGGACATAAATATGACGATATCTGGGTGACCATTACAGGATGGAGCCTCGATGGCAAAAGGTACAGGTTCAATCCTGAGGATAAATCATTTGTCATCGAACAATTATCTTCCAAGGCAGAATTTCCTGAGTATACCGACCTTGTGGTTGAGGACTTAATGGTTCCTTCCCATGATGGAGTAATGGTGCCTCTCTCAGTAATATACATGGCCGGGACTCCACTTAATGGAACTGCCCCTGTTCTGATGAGCGGATATGGGGCCTATGGTATTTCCAGTACACCCTATTTCAGTCCTTCTTCACTTATATGGACATTACATGGAGGCATCCTGGCAGAGGCGCATGTGCGGGGAGGGGGTGAGCTTGGTGATGAATGGAGACTTGCCGGACAAAAAACCACCAAACCAAATACATGGAAAGACCTGATCGCCTGTGCCGAATTCTTACAGGAGAACAAATATACTTCCCCGGCAAAAACTGCAATTTACGGAGGCAGCGCAGGTGGTATACTTATTGGCAGGGCAATGACAGAAAGACCGGATCTCTTTGCCGCAGCAATACCACTTGTAGGAGTAATGAATCCAATCAGGGCAGAAGAATCACCTAACGGACCCGTAAATGCCCCGGAGTTTGGAACAGTAAAAGATTCAGTGGAATGCATGGCTTTAATGGAAATGGATTCCTACCTTAAAGTGGAGGATGGGGTAAAATACCCGGCAACCCTTGTTACCGCTGGATTTAACGATCCAAGGGTTATAGTCTGGCAACCGGCTAAATTTGCTGCGAGACTTCAGGCGGCAAACAGATCAAAAAATCAAATACTATTTGATGTTGACTATTCCTCCGGACATGGTGTGGGTGATACGAAGACAAAAAGCTTTGAGGACTTAGCTGATATAATGGCATTTGCATTTTGGCAGACGGGGACGGAAGGATTTAAATAGATCCGTTTATCTTTTATTTTGTCCATGGTTTTTTGTTTTCTTGAGAGCCGGAATCATAATGCAATTGTATTACAGAGGCGATATTAAATATTCAAATGAGTTTTGTCAGCCTGAAAAAACAAACTTGAATTGAATATGTGTTGCAAAACCATGATTAACAACTGGAAGTATATGACATAAAAAAAGCCGCGGATTCAAAATCGCCCGGCTTTTTTTAGATTATTTTTAAGGTCAATGTGATACAGATCTTATTTCTGTAAAAATGTACAGCTGATATCTCTCAATATTTGAATGGTTTTCCTCCTGCGATCACCTGTTTCGTATGCTCATCAAAGCTTGCCCTTTCTCCAGTTCGCAAGGATGCAGTAACCATAATATTTGCAATGGAATGGCTGTATCCTGCCTCAACCGGGGCATTTGTATTTACATCATTCTTCCTGACACACTCCATCCAGTTTTTCATATGCGCATTGGTAAGTGGATCAGACCCGGTATTAGCGCCCGATTCCACAGTAATCTGGGGCAGCTTATATTCTTCAAGTTGGAAAGGTTTCATACCCATTGCACCGGCAAAGTATTCATTCAGGCCACCATCGCTGTTTACCAGGTTGGTTTCAAGGTCGAGCTTTCCACCGTTGGAAAAATACCATTCCTTCGTTCCGCCGGATGAATTGGTCTGGCGAGAAGAATAGATCACCTGGAATCCTTTGCCAGGCTCCTTGTCACCTTCCCCATAATCAAATACTGCTGTCATTGTATCAAAATTGCTCCGGCCATCGTTCCACAGGTAGATTCCTCCATTGGCAACTGCAGAACGAGGATGTTTCAGATGGGAGAACCAGTGTACCGTATCGATCTGGTGGGCCATCCACTGACCCGGAATTCCTGAGGAGTATGGCCAGAAAAGCCTGTATTCAAGATATTTTCGTGGGTCCCATGCTTCGTAGGGCCGGTTCATCAGGAAGCGTTTCCAGTCTGTATCCTTTTCCTTTATCTGTGAAGTAAGGTCGGGCAGACGCCACCGCCCAGGCTGATTTACATTCCACGTCATCTCAACGGCAACGATCTTTCCGAATTTGCCCGACTGTATATAGTCGTGTGCTGCGTGGTAGTTTAGCCCGCTTCGTCTTTGTGAACCAATCTGGATCACTTTGCCTGCTTCTTTTGCTGCTTTCAGACCTTCATTTGCATCATCCATGGTTTCTGCAAAAGGTTTCTCACAGTAAACGTGACTACCGGAACGCACAGCCTCTGCAAGCAGGAGCGCGTGTTGGAAATCAGCAGTACTTATAATTACTGCATCGGGCTTTTGATCCCAGAGCTCATCACTGTTATTGGCGGTTTTAATTTTTCTGCCGGTCAGGTCGAAGTGCCAGGCCTGACCTTCATCACGCCTCCTGCTCCAAAGGTCACATACCGTAAAAAATTCAAAATTCATCTCATCCGCATACTTTAGGAATGATTTGCCAAGAGAATCTTTAAATCGGTTCGAAAATCCAAGGATACCGACCCTTATTCTGTCGTTGGAACCCAGTATCCTTCCATAACTTTTTGCTGACATACCCATACCTCCAATGGTAAGACCTGCAGCACCAATGGCAGAGGTTTTAATGAATGTTCTTCTTGATTCTTTCATTATTATTTATTTGAAATGGTTAGTAGTTGATCTTTAATATACTGAAGGGACGTTCCCGATTCCGATTCGAGGTCATTCCAACGGCATTCAATGGACATCCTGCCTGAATATCCAATCTTTTTGAGTGCTTCAAAATAGGGTGTAAAATCCTCTTTGTTCGTCCCGGGCGCCGCCCTGTCCGTGTTTTCAGCAATGTGTATGTGCCTAAGTAGGTCTCCATATTGTACAATGCTTTCCGGGCCTTCGTTCTCTCTCAGCATGTGGAATAAATCTGCAAGCAGGCGGAAATTAGGATGGTTAACTTCCCTTACGATCTCCCCGCCTTCTGCAACTGAATTAATGAAGTTTACTTCACCCTTATTCAGAGGCTCAAGTACAACAGTTACGCCATATTTTTCTGCGATGGGGGCCATAGCTGAACAAAGATCAATGAATTGCTCCCTGGCCTTTTCCCTGGGAAAATCATCAGGAATTCCACGCGATCGCCCACTTCCAAAGACGATAATCTCTACTCCGGCAAGCTCTGCCCGTTTAAACGCTATCTCCATGTAGCGAAGGAGTTCTTCATGGTCCGGCTCTGGTCCGACACACTTTAAATTACCGGGCAGGAAGCTGTTACATGATTTTACCGGCAGGGGAGATGCCTTTATCAAATTTAAAATTGAATCGAATTTCTCATCTGAGGAGGCAGGCGCAAGAATGTTTCCAACGCTTCCTTCAAAGTAGGAGAACCCCTTTTCTGCGAGCATCCCTGCATTTTCAATTCCGGTGCAAACCCCGATCTCGCCCAGGAATTCCAGTTTATTGCCACTGTTGCAGCCCAAAGAAACCAGGAAAATCAAAGGGATGATCCTGTATACCTGTTTTGATCTGTAAATATTATTCATTCTGCTTTATTATATTGACATGTATAATCCATGAAATAAAGGCCTGTGATAGTGCAAAGTCTCCTTGATATTCAGCGAGCATATAAAGCCGGCAGTTAATCAGTTATTAGTGAAAGGCAATATATTATTTTTTCCCCGGACTGAAAATTTTATTGGGAATTTTAAAGAAAAAACTCTTTATAAGTAATATAATTATAAAAATAGTTGTATTACTATATAAATAGTTGTAAGTTTGTTGCATGAAAGAACTGACAAAAGCTGAAGAACAGGTAATGCAGTATCTCTGGGACATGGGAAAGGGATTTCTCAAAGATATCGTTGAAGAATTCCCTGAACCACGTCCGGCTTATACCACCATCTCCACAGTGATCAGGGTGCTGGTGAAGAAGGGCTTTATAGGGTTTAATGCTTATGGGAAGACGCATGAGTATTTTCCTTTGATCCCACGTAAGGAATACTTCCGGAAGCATGTTAACAATCTGATCTCCGACCATTTCGGGGGTTCAGTTGTTGATTTTGCCTCTTTTTTTACCGGTAACAGGGAAGTTGACCTGACCGAACTTGAGGAGATACGCAGTTTAATTGATGAAAAGATCCGTGAGATAAGAAAGGGGGAGTAATGGCCATTGAAGTATATATGATCAAGGTCAGCATTTCAATAATGCTCTTCTATTTCTTGTACCGCCTTGTGTTTAAGAATTTCACATTCTTTTTCTTCAACAGGTTCTATCTATTGTCAGCATTGACTTCAAGTTTTTTATTGCCCTTGTTCCACATCCCTGAAAGGAAGGGGAATGGAAGTGTGATAGATTACTCCATGGGGATAGACTGGGAGCAGTTTATGTTTGTTTCTGCACTTCCTCAGCAGGCAGAAGCTGCGTCATCGGTTCATGTTTTTACCCTGATCATGCCTGTTTGCCTTGCCATTGCAGTATTCCGACTCTTTCGCGGGTTAGGGCAATATTACATTATCAGGAAGACCTATTCAGGAGGTTTCATTGAAGTACAAAATGGAATCCGGCTGAATGTTCATCCACTGATCAGGTCGCCGTTTACGATGTTCAGAACGGTATATCTTGACCGGTTTACCTATGAGCAGGTTAATTCTCCGGTCCTCAGTCATGAGATGGTTCATGCCAGGCAGTTGCACTCAGTCGACCTGCTCCTTTCAGAGATTATTTGTGCACTCTTGTGGTTCAATCCTTTTGTCTTTCTTTTTAAAAGGCAGATACGGGAAAATCATGAATTTCTGGCAGATAATGCCGCAATAGGCGACAGGCAGGACCTGGTAAGCTATATGCAGGCACTTTCTTCGGAACTGACAAGAATTCATGATCCGGCCTTTGCAAGTTTTTTTAAAAGTTCCACAATCAAAAAACGAATAATCATGTTAACGACCAATAAATCAAAAAACAGTAAAAAGTGCTTCTATTTTACGGTAGTGCCCATTATTGGATTTCTGCTAATGGCTTTTCAGCAACCTATTGAGGAGGTAATCACAGAGGCTCCATTCTTTCAGTTAGAAAAAGGGAACACTGCATCTTTCCCAAACATTTTGGGTTCAGGGATCCCAAGCGGATTACCCTTGGATGAGCAATACCTTGATGCAATTACCTTTGATTATAATAAGGAGGCTAAACATCCGGTTACCGGTGAGATGATGACCCATAAAGGGATAGATTTCAGGGCACCGAAAGGGGCAGCGGTTTACGCAACTGGTGATGGTATTGTTGAGAAATCGGAATACCACGAGAAATACGGGAAAGTTATAGTAATAAAGCACGGGGTATCTTTTCAGACACTTTATGCTCACCTTAACGATTTGCTTGTTTCGGAAGGCTCAAATGTAAAAAAGGGGGATCAGATCGGTACAGTGGGTAATACAGGCCTGTCCACAGGCGACCATTTACATTACGAGGTGCGCAAGGATGGAGAGAATGTAAATCCGGCAGATTATTTTTAGCTTTTACAGCATTATTTTACAGCCACCCTTGTATCGTACAGGGGTGGTTGTTTTTATAGGGGTATGATGAACAATATCCTGTTGATGAGGAAAAGTTTGACATGAAGATGATGTGAGCCGGGAATCCTGGGATCTATGTCAGTTGAACTGCACTGCTGTAAAGCTCTAATAAGTGTTGCTTGCCATTTCTTTATCTTCCCCTATCATTTTCTGAAGATTCTTTTTATTAATAACCGTAGAAAGTGAGATATACCAAATTCCGGAAGTCTGAAAATTTGAATAGTCCACATTTTCCCCAAAGTCAATCCCTGTGAAAGCCGGATCCAGGAAATTATCCATATAGTATTTCAGTTTCAGGTTAATACCTCCCGGAAATTGCATGCCTGCAAAAAGTGAAGGGATCCATTTCTTCACACGGTCGCTTCCCCATTCCGAGAATTTGAATTTCTGTCCATCAATAAAAAGTTTTTGCTTATAATGGAACATATATTCAATTTCTCCACCACCATAGAGAAAGACCTGTTTCCCCATATCTCCAAGTTTAAGGGCAAATGGAAATCCAACAGAATAGCTACGGCGTTTTATTTTAATGTTCTTGTTCCAGTCTGCAAGTGTATTGTCAATTCCCATAAACCCTGAATTTTGATAAAGGTCTTCAGATATGAGACCAATATTCCGCAGGGCAATTCCAGTATAGAGTCCGGCAAACTTATTCAGGTCCATGTTGAAAAGCTGCTGGCCGTGGAAGAAGGAGGTGAATCGTATATTCGTATTAACCTTAGTATTGTTGAACGACAGGTCGGCCCCTGACAATATGAATTCACCTCCATTGGTCCGATAGAAATTTACCTGGGCGCAGGTAAAAGTTGAGATAAAAAGGATGATCAGAAAAACAATGCTGGATTTCAGTTTGGCAGAGTTCATAGGATGATTTTTAGTTTATTAAGGCTGTAATTTATAAAAAATCGCGTTATACACAAGGCGAATTTTTACAAAGCTCATCTTAATACTGATCCTTAATATTGCTTCCAGCTCAATATCCGGACGCCTTTTTTAATTTTTTTTGAAAATGATCCATCTTATGGCTTAAATTTTAAGGTAGAAATGATTGTAATGTTCAACTTAAAATTTTTGGGCAGCATCTGTGGAATTTTACCTACTTTTGCAAACTTTCCACAGGCAGGACAGCAAAAGATATAAAGTGATATGATTTCAGTTGATAATTTAAGGATACAATTTGGCAAGAGGATTTTGTTTCAGGACGTAAATATGAAATTTACTGAAGGGAATTGTTATGGTATTATAGGGGCAAATGGGGCAGGAAAATCAACTTTTCTGAAGGCAATTTCAGGGGAACTTGAGACGCCTGCCGGACTCATTTCCCAGGGACCCGGGGAGAGGATGTCGGTATTGAGCCAGGACCACTTTGCATTTGATGAATATAGTGTGCTTGATGCGGTTATGAAGGGCCATTCGAAACTGTGGGACATTATGAAGGAAAAAGATGCAATTTATCTGAAACCAGACTTCTCTGAAGCCGACGGGATCAGGGCTGCTGAACTTGAGCAGAAATTTGCAGATATGAACGGATGGAACGCTGAAAGTGATGCAGCTATACTGCTGAGCAACCTGGGTATTGCAGAGGAATTTCATTCTGTACTGATGAAGGACATGAGCGGTCAGCAAAAAGTAAGGGTCTTACTGGCACAGGCGCTTTTTGGAAAACCTGATAATTTACTTCTCGATGAGCCTACTAATGATCTGGACCTGGATACGGTGAGGTGGCTTGAAACTTACCTCGCTAATTATGAAAACACCGTTCTTGTGGTTTCCCATGACCGTCACTTCCTGGATGCGATCAGTACACATACCGTTGACATAGATTTCGGAAAAATACAGATGTTTGCAGGAAACTACAGCTTCTGGTATCAGAGTAGTCAACTGGCCTTAAGGCAGCAGCAGGCTCAGAATAAGAAAGCCGAAGAAAAGAAGAAGGAATTGGAGGAATTTATCAGGCGCTTCAGTGCAAATGTGGCCAAATCGAAGCAGACCACAAGCCGCAAGAAGATGATTGAGAAATTGAATATTGAAGACATCCGGCCTTCCACAAGGAAATACCCGGGCATAATATTCACTCCTGAAAGACCGGCTGGCGACCAGATCCTTGAAGTCAAGGGTTTAAAGGCCGGTATTGACGGTAAAGTGCTGTTCAAAAATGTGAGTTTTCATGCGAATAAAGGAGATAAAATAGTATTCCTGTCAAAAGATCCGCGCGCCATGACTACCTTTTTCGAAATACTAAACGGTAATCAAAAACCCGAGGAAGGTTCTTACAAATGGGGCCAGACCATTACCACTGCTTATCTGCCACTCGATAATTCCTCCTATTTTAACAGCAAACTCAGCCTGTTCGACTGGCTGTGCCAGTTTACAAATGATACAACTGAATTTTTTATCCGCGGATACCTTGGCAGGATGCTTTTCTCGGGGGATGAAGTATACAAGAAGGTCAGCGTTCTGTCTGGAGGGGAGAAAGTTCGCTGTATGATTGCTAAAATGATGCTTAACAACGCAAATGCATTGATACTTGATACCCCGACCAACCACCTGGACCTTGAATCTATCCAGGCATTTAACAATAACCTGATCAAGTTTCCCGGAAATATATTTATGTCTTCTCATGACCACGAATTCATCCAGTCTGTATGCAACAGGATCATTGAATTTACACCAAACGGGATCATCGATAAGTTAATGGAATACGATGATTATATTGAGCTAAGAAGTGAAATGGTATTATCTTAGGTAAGCTGAAATAAACAAAAAAATCAAAAGATTACCTTATGCCAGGCATTCATTTGGAAAATTGCACACAGTGCATGAAGTGTGTTAAGGATTGTCCAGCCAGTGCAATAGATATTCTATCTGGCATCATTGCTACAACATGCATTCATTGTGGACATTGTGTAGCCATTTGCCCTGAATCGACCATTACTCCTGATCATGGTCTGATCAAGCCGCTTAAAACTCACACAATAACTCCTGCTGAATATCAAAACTTTATATCGGGATTGAGAAGCATCCGCTATTACCAGAAAAAAGAGGTGCCAGAAGACCAGGTCCAATTGCTGATAGATAATATGCGTCACTATTCTTCTGCCAGCAATGCACGGCCTATAAATATTACAGTGGTACGTTCCCCTGGAAAAATTCAGTTGTTGAATGATGCAACAGCAGATACCCTGATCAGGACTATCAAACGTGTTACTTCTCCCTTTGTATTGCCTTTTTTGAAGCTGTTTGTTCCTTCAGCTAAGGTTGGACGATTAAAAGCTTACAAGGAATCCTTTATCCTTAAACAAAAGACAAACACTTCAATGGTTTGTCACCATGCTCCACTGGTCATGCTTTTTCATGGCCCGGTTTCCAAATACGACATGTCAGAAGCCGATGCCTACATCTGGGCAACACAAACGACAATTTTTGCAAAGACACTTGGACTTGGAAGTTGTTATATTGGCTTCATCGTGAAGGCTATGGAGCGTAACAGGACGCTCAGGCAGGAAATGAATATCCCCTCAAACCACAGGGTGTACGCTGCACTGGTCCTGGGCTATGCAAAGGTGAATTACATGAATGAAACTTCCAGGCTCAGTCCCGGGGTAAGTTTTGTGTGAGGATTTCCTCCAGGGAAACAAAGGTTTAATGTCCTTTGTCATTGATTGCCGTTTGCCGTGTTACCTATCCAGTGATATATATGTTTTCAAAGGATAAGATCCTGAAAAATGATCCAGGCACAAAAACCGTTATCGCAAAGACAATTATTTTGATTCTTAAGGTTGTCTTAGTAAATCATGAATTTTTCTGTCAGGATCCCTTTATCACTGTATACTGAGATGAAAACAATGCCAGGCAGGAGTTTGCTGGCATCAATTTGAAGATTGAAGGAACCACTAAGATCTTCGAGTGTTTGGGACCAGATTGTTTTCCCGCTTAAATCATAAAGACGGATTCTTGCTTCACTATGGTTAAAATTATTAGTGCTGATTAAAATCACTTCATTGATTTGGCATACTGAAATGTTGCTATCGTCAGAATGTCTTTCATTTGATTTGTTCGAAGTACCTTCAGCCTGGATCATCAGGGAACTCTCGGGCCCTGTTCCAAAGCCATCCCTGTAGCACTTCACTGATATTTCTCCTCCCTGGAAATCAAAACCAAAATCAACCAGGATCGTTTCGGAACTACTGTTTCCGGTAGCTCCTTCCGGAAGTATCCAGGTATAGCTTTCAGCATTGAAAACTTCCGCAACGGAATATGAAATGGCAGTACTCCCAGGTGTAATGCTTTGAGGTCCCGCAATGTTACCGGGGGCAGGGGGGACACTGTAAAATTCAATATCAGGCAGAGTAAGGCCAGGATCCAGTGGTACAAGTTCAAAATCCACAGAAGTATTTGCAGAGACCTTTACAAGAAGATAATTCTCGTCGGCAACTTCTCCCATTCCTGAGGAGATAAGTGTTACATTATCCCATTTGTCGTAAAAAGCAGCAATTGCATCCGGGTTTCCGCCTACGTCTCCTGTGATAAGGTAAAAATTTTTGGTATTATGGCTCAGAAGGACCGGGTGGACCTCTTCCCAATAGTTCGAATAACTAACGATCTGTTCATACCTGGAACGACTATTGCTTCTTACCGCGATATATTTTTCGTTGCTGTTCCAGATGACCTCATGAAAAAAAATGAATACATTTTTTGTTTCGGCGCTTGCAAGATCGATCTGCTCCTTCAAAAAATTGATCTGGTGGACTGAGATTGCCCGGTCAGCTTCGATACTGTTCAACACGATAAAAAGGTCATGCTGTGAATAAAAGGCATAATACAAGCCTCCAAATTTTTCATTGAATACTGCTTCTCCTATGCTGTTGGCGTCGTGGTTTCCCATTGCAAAATAGTAGGGTAAACCATAGGCTTCCATTTCAGTATCCACTTGTTGCCAGCTTTCTGTTGTGCTCACATTTACAATATCGCCGGTAAATACAAAGAGTGAGGTTTTTGGATCAAAACCTGCATTCAGGCTGTTCAGAAGAGAAGGGTGGAGTCCGGTATTTGTTCCTGCATGTGCCCCGTAGGCATGACCGGCCACGATAAAGGAGTAAGCGGTATCCACCTGGGCTGACAGGAACTGCTGCATGCCTAAAAGGATGAGCAACAATTGCCTGAAATGGATTTTTATTTGCATGCTTCAATTTAATAAAAAGTAACAGATAAATGCTTGGGCCTGGGGTGGTATTTTAAAATACACCTTAAAATTCTATCCCTTGTGGACAGTTCTGCAACTGATGCCGCAGTTGTTGAACAGGAAGTAATTTGCAGATTAATTGCAAGCGCAAATGATTCGCACCAGTATCAAATGAACTCGCTTTGTGAAACAATTAATGAGGGTAGCCGGGATTATTTTGTAGTAGTTTTAACTACTGTGTGTCTGATATAAAATAATAGCTCAAGGAAAACTACCAAAGCATTTATAAACTAATAACTAAATCAATCAATTATGAGAAAAAAACTACTAATTCTATTGGCTATTCTGCATAGCGCAATCCTGATATTCGGCAGTAGTGCAGAATTAATTGCAAGGAGTCCTGAAATTGAAAAAGGGGCTGTACAAAGCATTACAATCCGTGGAACCATAGTTTCGGGCTCGGATATGTCGCCTATGGCAGGTGTAAATGTAGTCGAAAAAGGAACTCAAAACGGGACTATTACAAATGCAAATGGAGAATACACTATTGATGTCGGTGGTCCTAATTCACAGTTAGAATTTAGTTTCATCGGCTATAAAACCGAATTGGTAAATGTTGCCGGACGGACAATTATAGATCTTGTGTTAAATGAGAGCATTGAGTCGCTTGACGAACTTGTGGTAGTAGGATACGGATCTTCCAGAAGGGTAGATATTACCGGATCAGTTTCTACCGTGAGCGGGGAGGACATTCAGAAAAACGCAACACCTTCAATCGAAAATGCGCTGCAGGGAAGAGCTTCAGGGGTATATGTTACAAAAAGCAACGGTAGTCCCGGAGAGGGTGCTTCAATATATATCCGCGGGCCTGGCACAATTGGCAATTCTGGTCCGCTCTGGGTTGTGGATGGGATTCCATCCGAAGCAGGTAACACATTGGATATGTCGGCTATAGAATCCATAAATATTTTAAAAGATGCATCCTCGGCTGCAATTTATGGTGCTAAAGCAGCAAATGGCGTTATCCTTGTAACTACAAAAAGAGGTAAAAGTGGAAAGACGAAATATGGCTTCAGTAGCTATTATGGGATCACTCAGCCCGTAAAGCTGCCTGAATTGGTAAGTGCAATGGAATATGCACAGGCAAAATCACAGAGTCAGATAAATGCCGGAATGATCAATGCCACCACTGGATTAATACCTGCTGCTTTTTATCAGAGATATGCAAACGGGGACACGACTGTTACCTTTCCCGATGGAACTCCGATAGGTGAAGGAACAGACTGGATGGATGTACTTTTCGATAATGGTGCGATGACAAATTATAATTTTAATGCATCAGGAGGAGGTGAAAATCACTCCTTTTACACATCCTTTGATTACCTTAAGGAGGACGGAACAGCTTTACGTTCCATTTTTGAAAGATTTAATGTCGTTTTGAATTCGGATTATAAAATTGGAAAATTTATTACCATTGGTGAATCGGTTCAATTATCGATGACCGATAGGGTTGGGGCGGACCAGATAACAGGTGATCAGATGACCCGGGTTAATCCCTTTATGCCGGTCTTGGATCCTACAAGGAACCTTCCCTATCCCTACGAAAATTTTGGAATACTCGACCCCGCAGTATATGATTTCGATCCCCCAAGTCATTATGGGATGACGATGGTAGAAAATAGAAATGAAAAATGGTACCAGATGAGAGCGTCTGCTTTCATTGATATTAAGCCTTTTGAAGGTTTTTCATGGAGAACAACTTTCGGGGGTATTATGAAACTTAAGAATTATAATTATTACGGGGAACGTTACGATATGGGCCGGTATATCCGTGTGGATGACATTTTGGAGCAGGAATTCAATGACGAGCGTAATGTCGCAATTAACTCAATTGCCACTTACAGTAAAACCATTAACAAGAGTTCGTTCTCCATCATGGTTGGTACTGAAATCAAGAATTATTTCGGAACCACAACCAAAGCACATGGAGAGGATTTTCCGATCGATATTCCGGTATTTAATAATGGGAATCCTGAAAAATACCAGGTTTCCGGGAGTTACCTGGATCCGGAGAAGTGGCTTTCTTATTTTAGCAGGTTAAGCTATAATTTTGATGACAAGTATTTATTCCAGGCAAATTTCAGACGTGACGGATGCTCAAATTTTGGTCCAGAAATGCGTTTTGGGAATTTTCCATCTTTTTCTGGAGGCTGGAGAATTACAAACGAAAGTTTCATGGAATCAGTTAGACCATTCATGGACCTGAAGATTCGTGGAGGTTGGGGAATACTGGGGAATGCCAGTATAGATAAGTTCCGCTACCTGTCTACGGTTAATGCAAGTAAAGTATACTATTCCTGGGGTACAGGACCCGATCAGGACTATGTTTTGGGTGCCAAACCAAATTCATTTCCAAATAAAGAAGTTCACTGGGAAGAATTCCATACAACAAACATCGGATTTGACCTGGGGCTTTTCCGTTCACAGCTTGTTATAACTGCTGATTTGTATAACAGGATAAATAAAGGAATGTTAATCCCGGTAGACCTGCCTTTCAGTTCAGGTTATTATGAACCTTGGAGTTCAGGAAGCACAACGATAAATTCGGGAGAAGTAACCAATAAGGGCATTGAGATTACCGCTGTGTATCATAAAAACATATCCGGTATTCAGATCGACATAGCCGGAAACGTCGCGTATAATAAAAATGAAGTAAAAAACCTCTATGCAGATAACGCAATCATTAAGGGAGACTGGAACCAGTTTTATACTGAAGCCGGTAGTCCGATGAGCTACTACAGCGGACTAATAGTAGAACGTTTGTATCAGGCAACAGCAGCGGATACTGCTGAAATTCTAGGAATTCTGGGTCGTACAAAAGATAACTACAGACCGGCAACGATGCTGGCACCGGGAGATTTTAAATATAAAGATGTAAGTGAGGACGGAAAAATAACCGATGCCGATAAAGTATTGATTGGAAACCCATGGCCAAAATGGGTTTACGGATTGAATATTGCGGCTGCCTACAGAGGTTTTGATCTGACTGTCTTCATACAGGGGGTAAAAGGAAATGACTTATATAATAAGCAGAAGCGCTATTATACTACGTTCATTGGGGATCAGACTCCTACAAAAGCCGTACTGGACAGTTGGACTGCGGATAACCCTGATACAGATATTCCCCGGCTTAATTACAAGGACCCAAACAGGAATTTCTCACGCTCAAGCACTTTTTTTGTGGAGAAAGGTGATTATTTGAGGTTAAAAAATGTTCAGATTGGATACACCCTTCCATTAAATATACAGAGCAATCTTCATATGAATAAAATTAGAATTTATATAGCAGCTCAGAATATTTTAACCCTTACAAAGTACACCGGACTGGATCCTGAGTTTAGTACCGGTAATAATACCCAGAGGAATGAAGATAATGGTCTTTTTCCTCAGAATAAGCTTTACCAAATTGGTTTCCAGCTTGAATTTTAATATTTAACAGATTTAAAACGATATAAATCAAGGTATTATGAAAAATAAGTTGAAAAAATTTATCGTCCTGGTTGTTACATTGCTCTGTACCGTGAGCTGTTCAGACTATCTGGATGTTCAGAACAAAAATCTTCTTACAGATGATTACTATGAAAATGTAGAAGGTTTGAAACAGTATGTTATTGGTATGTTCAATGTCTATAAAGGGATGTACAGTTATTTTCCTACCTGCTATTTTTCCGGACTCTCCAACGAATATGTTTTTGTTTACACAGGAGGTGAGGGCCAAAGTATCAGGGAGTGGAGTGACCTGAATCCAAAATCGACAAATGATTTTGCCGGCTACTTATATGGGAGTTATTATAATGCAATACGGATGGCCAATATCATTTTGGAGCTTTCAGAAAGCGGAAAGGGAGATATTCCGGATGCAAATCCTGATGAGATGAACAGGATAAAAGGCGCTGCTTATTTTATAAGGGCTCTAAGTCATTTTCAGTTGATGTCGTTTTGGGGAAAATCGTTTGACCCGGAAGATAAATGGGGCATCGTAATTCAGACAAAACCCGTTGTTACCCGGGCTGATTTTCAAATCCCCCGCTCGAAACCTTCTGAAGTCTATGCTCAGATTATAAGCGATTTCAGGGATGCACAAGAGTTGCTTCCACTTGAGGCTGAAGTGCCGATGGAACTGCTCGGTTATCCTACCAGGGGTGCAGCAACAGCTTTCCTTGGGAAAATGTACCTGACACAAGAGAACTATTCGCTGGCGCAGGAAGAATTTGAACGCTTCTTTGAGGAAAATCCCACTAAAGGATTACTCGAGAATTTTGAAGATAATTTCCATGGTTTGGCTGAGAATGGGAAAGAATCAGTTTTCGAGATTCAGTATTCTGACGGTGTCCCGGAAACCGGATGGGGAGGTGGACCGGGCAGGCCTTACCAGGAATTTATGGGACCGGCAATCTTAGGCAGAGGCAATGTGGCTGTAATGCCCTCATTTATGTACAGATATGAAAAATATGACTATCGGAAGGTAGCCTCTGCATTTTCATCGGGTGTAGATACGCTCTACAAGCCTGATGGTAGCTTTTTTGTGAACATCGATTCAATAAATCCAACGGGTACCGGGGCTTATTTATATAAAGCACCAATTGGATTTGAATTCTGTCCTAAAAAATATATCAATAAAAACAGGGATCGCTTAAATTCAAAAGGGAATTGTGAGTACAGTACAAATGAAAATGAAATGATAATGCGTGTAGCCGAGGTATATCTTATGTATGCCGAGGTAATGGCAGAAAGCAATTTGACCACAGCCTATGAATATCTCAATAAAATAAGAAGACGTGCATTCGGCTATGGAGATCTTCCCTCTTCACCCTATGATTTGCCTGTGGTTGATTTACAGGACTTTTTTACGAATTTGTATAATGAGTACGCCAAGGAATTCATTGGAGAAAACCTCCTCTGGTTCCACTGGCATCGCTGGGGGATAGTTGAAGCTGAAGTTGCAAATACCGATAGGTTATATATTACCGGGACACATGATGCGATGCCAATTCCTGAAGGTGAGTTGAGAACCGACCTTCTGGTAGAGCAAAATCCAGGATATGAATAAGAAGCGTTAAGTTTAGTTGAAGTTTAGAAGTGGTTATGAAAAGCTGCCCCTGTACGGGCAGCTTTTCAATCACAATTACAACCTTTGTTAATGTTCAGTTTTAAATATGCCGAAGGAAGAGTATACATTGTATGTATTACCATCGGCTGGATCAATAATCACCTTTCCGGGAGCTTACTACAGACCTGATTTATGAAAGTATTAAAAGCCATATTTCGAAACCGCAGCCAGAGATTTTACTATTTCTTTGAGGTTTTTTTTGCCTTATTGCTTGTTTTAATCCTTGTGGTTTTGGTTTTTATAATTTAATAAACTTTTGAAAAGCTTCTGTTGCTAAAATATTTTATAAACTACTTTAAGTCAGGGAGGCAATCTTTCCGGTATTTCATTTTTTGCTTCTTAAACTGTAAATTAGTAGCAAATACAATATTTACTTTCGTTATAACGAATGCTGAACCTTTGCAAATGCAAAACGGAGTGGAGCACTTTTTTGATGCTATTCGGAGATTTATTAGACTGAAATGGCTGGTCATATTTTATATTGTCTTTTCCGGAATAAATCCTGTTTTCTCCCAGGATCTCCCGGAAAAGATACATTTTAATAGACTTTCAGTAGAGAATGGACTCAGTGGTAATATTATAAACTACATTTCTGAAGATGCTTACGGGTATATCTGGATTGCCACTCCAAATGGACTGAACCGATTTGATGGCTACCATCTTACTGTATTTTATAATAATCCTGCTGACAGCACCTCAATACCGGATAACAATATAAGTGCATTTGCCCTCGATCGGAAAGGAGGATTTTGGATTGGTACCAAGAAAGGATTATGCCGCTTTAATTATGAATTGGAAATTTTTGAAAGATTTTTGCAGCAAGGGCCTGGAGAAAGGAATTCAATAACAAGTCTTTTTGTGGATTCTAAAGATCAGCTGTGGGTAGGAACTGAACATGGGGTGTTCACTTTTAATAGGGAAACCAGGGCTTTCAAAAAAATGATCGAAGGTGATGAAATGATTCTTAATGCACCTTTATGTTTCGCTGAATATCCGGATGGAACCTTGCTTGTAGGTACATGGGAAAAAGGATTTTACCGGATCAGCGAAGACAGAAATTTTAGTACAAGGGTAATCGTAAATTTTGGAGATGAATCGTTAAATACCGGGCTGAATACAATTTCGTCAATAATTATTGATAAGCATAACACGGCCTGGCTTGCCACATTAAAAGGGGTGATTAAAGCTCATGAAACAAACGAAATCG
>CAYSAH010000021.1:0-8825 GCA_964428945.1 uncultured Bacteroidaceae bacterium
TTCAACAGAAAGATTCTCCACCATTCCCAGCTCAACGATATTCTTTCTTGACTCCGGATGTATAACTCTCTGAAGCGCCTTTAAAACCTGCTCCTTACTTAAACTCATAATGCTTCCGTTTAACTCACAAAGATAGCCAAATTTTTAATTTAGAATTAATCTTTATAAACCCAATTCACGGACAGGATCCCAGAAGTATTTGCTAAAGTCAATTATCCGGTCCTTATCAAGCTTTATACCTTCGTTTTCAAGGAGTTCAGCCATAACATCGGGTCCTCCGAAATGATGTTTCCCTGTAAGCACTCCGTTTCGGTTTACCACCCTGTGTGCAGGGATGAAATCCACTGAATGGTGGGAGCTGTTCATCGCCCAGCCTACCATTCTTGATGACTGAGGGGATCCCACAAACCTGGCAATCGCACCATAGGAGGTAACTCTTCCGGGTGGGATAAGTTTGACCACCTCGTAAACTTTTTCAAAGAATCCCTGCTCACTCTTCATTTCCTGAAACATCTGATATGACCGTTTCCCCGGGAAGTCGAAAAGCAATATAATTTATATTTGAACCTTTCGCCAGGAACTGTTTTTCGTAATAAGTCTTTATTGCAAGGGTCTCATCCAGGATATCCGACTTGTAGAGGTCATTGGTCTCCTTCAGGATCTCCAGACCATTGGTTCTGGCAATATTATGGGTATAGTTATACAATAAATCATTGTCCGTTTTAAGATGGACAATTCCCTTGTCAACCATGAATTTCCTATAATTATTAAGGAAAGTCGGTCCTGTGAGCCTCTTTTTACTGCGTCGTGTTTTCAATTGAGGATCTGGGAATGTTATCCAGAGCTCTTCAATTTCCCCGTCGCTAAAAAATGCTTCGACGAATTCAATCCGTATCCTTAAAAATGCAACATTCACCAGTCCTTTTTCTTTGGCGGTTTTTGCTCCCCTCCACATTCGGGCACCCTTAATATCGATACCAATAAAATTTTTTTCAGGATGCATTACAGCCTGTGAAACTGTATATTCACCTTTTCCGCAGCCAAGTTCGAGAATAATCGGGTTTGAGTTTTTGAATACATCTTTAGCCCATTTACCTTTCAGGAAAAAGTCTTTCCTGAAGAATTCTTCAAAATCGGGCTGAAATACCCGTTCAAAGGTTTCCAATTCTGAGAATTTCCTTAATTTATTTTTACCCAAAACCTTGAACTATTATGGTTTTATTTTCTCAATCCTCAGGCCAATTTCTTTAACCGGAACTTCCGGCAACCGCATGGCCTGCTCAATTGACACCTTGTATTCTCCGGGTTCAGGGAACATCGTATTTTTTTTGTACAGATAACTTATCTCCCGAAGGTTGCCAATCCCTTTCCCGATCCATTTCCCACTGTTTTCAGCCAGGATAAAGTTGATTGTGTCGGTCATGCTCTGCCCGTTAGGACCACTTACATGAATGAACATATAGAGGTTGCTCAATGGGTAGTCAGTTGAATGGCGAAGTTGAACAAGTATATTATGGAAGTCTGAGGTATCATTTATTTCAACAGCAAAATCCGCAGGGTCCTCCCATCGCCAAGATCCGTTATCAATGTGTATGTATTCATCGAATACCATTGCCGGTTCACAGGATGTATTAAAAAATGCTAAAGGAAACAGGACAATTAAAATACGGATCATACTTTTCATCTCTTCCTGCGTTGTTGAGATCTGAATTTCTTTCCCTGGTTCTTCCCTTTGTCATTTTTTTCGAACCTGGTTATACTTTCCTGTCCGACTACATCCTTAAACTGGAATTGCTTTTCCTTTTCAGGCAAAGCATAGGCTTCAATTAGATTTGTTGGGAACACATTTTTCCTGTTAAGGTCTATGATCTCCCTGACCCTCTCTACAGGTACAGGAACCAGCGTGTTTGCAGCTCCTTCACTTTCAAGGGAGTACCACATGATTCCACGATAGACGTCCGTCTTCTGATGGATCGCCCTTCCTGTGGAAGTTTTCAGGTAGATATTCCGGTCGGGGAAATCCTTTCTTGCATCCGAGTAACTGTCGACCTCGTAATTTAGGCAGCATTTTAATTTACCGCACTGTCCTGCCAGCTTTGTCGGGTTAAGCGCCACCTCCTGTATGCGCGCCGCCTGGGTGGATACGGATACAAAGTTGGTTATGAAGGTTGAACAACAGAGTTCTCTTCCACAGGTTCCTATACCTCCGATTCTTCCGGCTTCCTGGCGAGCCCCGATCTGCCGCATCTCGATCCTGATCCTGAAGGTCTCTGCAAGGACTTTAATAAGCTCACGGAAATCGACCCGCTCATCGGCGATATAATAAAAGATTGCTTTCGTCCGGTCACCCTGGTATTCCACATCCCCTATCTTCATATCCAGCCTGAGCTGCTCGGCAATGCTTCTAGCCTTAAGCATCGTCTCCTGCTCGAGTTCAATAGCCTCTTTCCATTTGTCCAGGTCCGTATCCTTTACTTTCCGGTATACTTTTTTCAGTTCATCAATGCGTGGGTCGAATTTGGTCTTTGCCAGCTGTTTTTCCACGATTTCCCCGCATAGGGTAATGATCCCGATATCATGGCCCGGGGAAGCCTCAACAGCTATAAAGTCTCCTCTCTTCAAGCGAAGTCCATTTACATTCTTGTAGACTTCTTTTCTCGTATTTTTGAACCTTACTTCTACTATATCAGGTATATCAAAATCACCTGAAATCTCCCTTAACCAGTTAAAGGAATCAAGTTTACCGCACTGATCAAAATAATGCTCCAGACGATCCTTGTTATCGTTTAAGGATTCAAGCTGTTTCTCAGAACAACAACCCCTGGCAATCATACTATCCATAAGCTTCCTGGTATGCTGGTCGGCACCATGCCAACTTTGCAAATGTAGGCAATTAAGGTGAAAGGTGAAAGGCCATTGGAAAATGTAAAAGAGTGGATTAAGCCAGTTCAGGTATTTTGTTTCTTTAAAAACTGGTACTTTTTTTAAGTTGACAATGCATAAGCAGGTATTGGATGCAATAAGTTTATTGTATGATGAAGCCTTATCGATTTACCCAAACTTTTCTCTTATTCTTAATTCCAGGTAAATTAGTCTTCCACCGGAGCAACCTTTTTGAGTAAAAGAATATTCCTTATGGCAAGGTCAAGCAATACCAGTTTTGCATAAGCATTGGCCTCGATATGATCAATCGCCTTTTCAAATTCTTCCACCATACTGAAAACATTTCCCTGGTGGATAAAGGGCGAGAAGCGTTGTGAGAATTCTTCCTCTTTTTTTGAAAGGTAACTCATCCCTGGTTGCTTCAGGTTGAGAATAAAATTTTCACGGATCATTCGCAATCCATAGGTTAAAAATAGTTTTAGTCTCTCCCGTCCCCATCCGGCCATTTTCTCGGTCCATTTTTGTATTTCTATGATATCCCTCCCGTAACATTTCCTCATCAGGAAGACGAATTCATTGAAATGCTCGTTTTCCCGCTCACCAGCTTCCAGCAATTCCAGGGCCGTACTGAGATTACCGTTCGATCGGCGGAGAACATCATTGATCATCTCTTCATCAGCAACTGATTTGTCCTTAAGCGCCTGTTTCAGACTTTCCGGCTCGAGGGGCCCTATCCTGATCATTTGTGTTCTGCTCAGGATCGTGGGTAAAATCTGGTCGGTATATTCAGAGATCAATAAAAACAATGTTTTGGCAGGGGGCTCTTCTATAAGTTTAAGTAAACTGTTGGCTGCAGGGGGATTCATTTTCTCCGCCAGCCAGATGATCAATATCTTATATTCCGATTCATAAGACTTTAAACTCAGTTTTCTCAGTACTTCACTGCTCTCATTCCTGCTTATAAATCCCTGCTTATTCTCAGCCCCGATAACATCATACCATTGGCTCTCTGACAGGTAAGGATTTGAAATAAGCGCTTCCCTCCATTCCCCGATATAATTATCACTTACGGTTTTCACACCTCCCTGTTTAGGATTAACAACAGGAAACACAAAATGGAGATCCGGATGAGCCAGTTTTCCGTATTTTATACAGGAAGGACATACTCCGCAGGAATCTTCATCAGTCCGGTTTTCACATGAGACATACTGTGCATAAGCAATGGCAAGCGGAAGTTTTCCAACACCCTGTGGACCGTAGAACAATTGTGCATGACTGATCCGCTCCTCCATAACTGAACGGATCAATCGCTGCTTTGCACTTTTCTGCCCGATCACTTCTTTAAACTGCATATTGCATCTGATGTATGATGAAGCACAAATTTAGCAAAATATAGAGAATTGTATCCCTCAAACAGACAGATGGAATGTTTGAACTTTGGACCATAAATACTAACTTTGCTTGACATTTCTCAACAATAGATCTCACAATAAAAAATATACAAATGCAAATCATTGACAATTACAACTTTGCCGGTAAAAAAGCGATCGTAAGGGTAGATTTCAACGTTCCTCTTAATGACAAAATGGAAGTTACGGATGACACACGGATCGTAGGAGCTCTTTTAACAATCAATAAAATTCTCTCCGATGGCGGTTCTGCCATCCTGATGTCTCATCTGGGAAGACCCAAAGGCGGTCCTGAGGAAAAATACTCCCTGAAACATGTAATTTCTTCTCTTTCCAAGCTTCTTGAGCTAGATATTCAATTTGCCGATGACTGTATGGGTGAGCAGGCAGTTGCTAAATCTTCTGCTTTGAAACCCGGCCAGGTACTGCTCCTTGAAAATCTTAGGTTTTACGATGCTGAGCAAAAGATCAAAACCCCCGAAGAGCAAGCAGCGACTAAGGCATTCGCAGAGAAACTTTCCAAATATGCTGATGTATATGTGAATGATGCTTTTGGAACAGCCCATCGCGCCCATGCATCTACTGCCGTTATTGCAGATTTCTTCCCTGAAAATGCAAAAATGTTCGGTTTTCTTATCAACAGCGAGCTGAAAGCTATGGATAAAGTACTTAAGGAAGCAGAATCTCCATTTACAGCCATTATGGGCGGAGCCAAAGTTTCTGATAAGATCCAGGTAATTGAAAACCTGCTCGACAAAGTTGATAACCTGATCATCGGCGGTGGCATGACCTACACCTTTATCAAAGCGCAGGGTGGCGTAATCGGAAACTCACTTTGTGAGGAAGATAAACTGGATCTTGCCCTTGAGGTTATCGAAAAAGCCAAAGCAAAAGGAGTAAACCTGGTACTTCCTGTCGACCAGGTTCTTGCCGACGCATTCAGCAATGATGCAAAAACAGAAAATGCATCTATCATGAATGGTAAAGCAGGTTACATGGGCCTTGATATTGGTGAAGAAACCATTAAGTTATTCTCAGATGTGATCATGAAATCCAAAACAATACTCTGGAATGGTCCTGCAGGTGTTTTTGAAATGCCCAGGTTTCAGAAAGGTACTGTCAGTATAGCAAAAGCAATTGCTGAATCAACTTCTAAAGGCGCATTCAGTCTTGTTGGAGGAGGTGATTCTGTTGCAGCGGTAAACAAATTCGGCTTGGCCGAAAAAGTAAGCTATGTATCAACAGGTGGAGGAGCAATGCTCGAATATATTGAAGGAAAAGTTCTCCCGGGTGTAAAAGCGATTAGGGGAAAGTAGAAAATTGGCAGTCGGCAGTTAGCCTGTCGAGGGATAGGTATCAGGTGCATTTCCTGTCCTTCGGTAAACATGTTTACCGGATCAAACTGATCATAGTCCAAGGAAGTAACTGAACCACCCATCACGGTTAGATTTTAACCACCTAATGAAAATGCATGCAGCAAGTTACAGATTGAGCTGAAAATGTATGTATATAACCAGGTTGAATGGCTCACTTCAGTCAGGGCGGAGTGGCTCTGATGGAGCGTATTATCCAACAGATAATGAACTTCGAACTATTCCCTATCTTTGTACCATGCAGCCTTTAGAGGACAGAATATTCACCATAGAAAACGAAGATCAATTCAATGAACTGGCATTGGAGATCTTCAACCTTCAGGCCAGGGAAAACAAGGTTTACAATGAATATATCTCCCACTTAAAGATTGATCCGAAGCAGGTTAAAGATCCCGTGCACATCCCCTTCCTGCCCATTTCTTTTTTCAGGGAGCGAAGAGTCATTACCGGACCGCAGGATCCAAAGCTGGTTTTCGAGAGCAGTGGTACAAGTGGACAAGCAACAAGCAAGCATTTCGTTGTTTCTGAAAAAGTGTACCAGCGAAGTTTTACAAGTATGTTCATCTCCAGGAATGGAAAACCTGAGGACCTCTGCATCCTCGCCCTGCTGCCATCCTACCTGGAACGCGGAAATTCTTCGCTTGTTTACATGATGGATCACCTGATAAAAGCCAGTAAGCATCCCGACAGTGGATTCTACCTTGATGATCTGGAAAAACTTTCCATGATTCTCCAAAAAAGAACGCTTGACAAGTATCCTTGCCTTTTGCTTGGGGTTAGTTTCGCCCTGCTTGATCTTGCAGAAAAGATTTCCTTCTCATTGACTAAAAATATAATAGTCCTGGAAACGGGAGGAATGAAAGGGCGTCGTAAAGAGATGGTCAGAGAAGAGCTTCACGAAACACTCAGAAATGCATTTGGTATGTCAGAAATCCATTCCGAATATGGAATGACCGAACTGCTTTCACAAGCTTATACGAAAGTTCCTGGCATCTTCATCTCTCCTCCATGGATGAAGATAACTGTCCGGGATATCTATGATCCCCTTACAAACCTTCCCGTGGGAAACCGGGGAGCCATAAATATCACGGACCTTGCCAACCTGTATTCATGTAGTTTTATTGCAAGCGAGGACCTGGGAAATGTGCACCCGGATGGGTCATTCGAAATCACCGGGAGAATGGATCAGTCGGAGATAAGGGGTTGCAATTTGATGGTTGTGTAGATAATTGATTTTATATTTTGAAAGAAAAGATTGGTGAAGGTGTGGCTTCATTTCTCTATGTTCCCTTGCGTCTTCCTGATATGATCCCACAAACAAACTAACGATACTTTTTCAGTTCCTCCTTTGACTTTTTCGGCAAAGCGCTTGCCACCAGGTCATAAGAATGATCGATCATCTCCTTTAAATGCCTGTTTCCAAGGCCTCCCTGGATAGACACCCCATTCCAGTGCTCCTTGTTAAAATGCCATGCCGGTTTGATTTCTGAATACTGTTCCCTTAGTTCCACGGCAAGTTCGGGATCACATTTCAGGGTGATCCCTCTGCCATCCTCTGACAGATCGAGCAGGGCAAACATCTTCCCGGCTACTTTAAAGACCAGGGCTGTGTCATTAAACGGAAAGCTCTCGGTAGCACCTGGTTTGGCAATACAATACTCTCTGATCTCTTCGATATTCATTTTATAAATCTCCGATATATATTATTCATACCTCAACGCATCCACCGGGTTTATCCTTGAGATTCTGCTGGCGTGGAGATAGACCGTGGCCAGCACCACTAAGGTGGCTATTATAAAGGCGAGAGCAAATACCCACCATCCAATATCCACGCGGTAGGGAAAATTATTCAGCCAATTTCTAATGACGTAAATGCTTAGGGGGACAGAAATCAACTCGGCCAGAAGGACCATGAGGAAATTACTTTTCAGAAATGAATAAACAATGGTCCCTTCCGGGCTACCAAACACCTTTCTTATCCCTATCTCGTTGGTCCTTGACCGGGCCACAAATAGGGTTAGGCCAAATAATCCAAATGCTGCGATCATTAATGCAAAAATTGAAGAAATAGACAGAATGGTACTCAAACTCTTTTCGGCAGAATAAGTATCTTTTATGATCTCTTCAATGGTCGTATAAATGAAGGGGCGGTCAGGTTCCACTTTCTCCCATTCCGTATTCAATTTCGGGATTAAACCCTCAAGGGCCCCCGGACGGAAGTGGACCAGAATATGGTCGAGATATTTGTCGATCAGGGAAATGGAAAGCGGAGGAATTTCGGTATGGATCGAATGGAGGTTAAAATCCTTTACTACCCCGACAATATCATAGATACTATCCAACATCTGACCTACAGGATCTGTAATTCCCAATTCTCTAACAGCCGTTTCATTCAAAATCAACGAATGATAAATATCGCTGCCATAGTCTGGTGAAAAAGTCCTGCCCTCCAACAGAGTTATCCCCATGGTTTCCAACAGATCATAGTCCACGCCATATCCTTCCACTCTCACCTTTACTTTATTATCCAGGAAGTGTGAGTGCATGGTAGCCATCCACCCATCCATTGGAAGACCATCCATGGCCCCTGCAGCATTAATCACTTCAGGAATAGACCTGATCCCATTCAGAAATGCATCGTAAGCTTTAAAATCACGACCCAGGTCAATCTGAAGGATCTCCTTGTTGTAATAACCTGTATCCTTGTTCAGGGCAAACCGGTATTGTGAGCGTATGGTTAGCGTCGCTGAAACGAAGGAACAGAAGATCACCAGTTGTATCACAATCAGGGCAGAACGGAATATCTTACGCCGCTTTCCAAAACTCACTTTCTGTTTTAGTACATCCAGCACCTTTAAGCGGGACAGGTAGGTGGATGCATAAAGTCCGGATGCAAGGCCAATGAGCAGAGCCAAGGCCATATAAATCAGAATATAAATTACCACATTGGATGGGATGATTTTCAAAGAAGTTTGGAACAGCTTCTCTGCAAATGGTTTTCCAAACCACATAAACAATACTGCCACCGGTAAAACAAGCATCGTTAGTAAGATGGACTCGCCCAGTACCTGGGTCCTTATGCTCCGGATACTGGCCCCGGCAGTTTTACGGATTCCAATCTCCCTGGCCCTTCCTGTGGATACAACTACAGATAATATAA
>CAYSAH010000021.1:8835-18925 GCA_964428945.1 uncultured Bacteroidaceae bacterium
AGCACAATTAAAAATGCAATGCTTGAAAATAGCCTGATGTTCTTTAAGCTCCCCCTAGGTCCGGAATTGGCAATATCCTGTGATTTCAAGTAAACATCCTGGAGGTTTTGAAGAGAGAAATGAACTTGAGGGTCTTCACTGATATACTTTTTCTCAAATGCCTCAAATTGGGTCTCCAGGGCAGCCGCCTCTCCATCCTCTGAAAGCAGAATCCAGGTGTTCCAGAAATTAAAGCCCCAGTTTACATCCATATCATGAATCTGAAAAGTTTCATTCAGTGGAGCCAGTGTCCACTTGTGGCTCACCATGCATTCGGCTTTGAAAGTAGAATTCCTGGGTAATTCCTGGAACACTCCACTTACTGTAAAGAGCTGCTCAGTGTTATTGATAAGAACGTCCAATTCTCTACCCACCGGATCCATTTCAGGAAAGAACTGATCGGCCAGATTGCGGGAAAGCACAATAGAGTTCAGGTCCATTAAGGGTTCATCGGACAACTGGCTTCCAATAAACGGAATTGTAAAAATGTCAAAGACTTCCGATTCTGTGGCCAGGGCCAGATTGATGTCTATATACTGCTCATTCTCCCTTATTTTAAAACCCCTCAGGTACCTGGCATTGATGGATTTTTCCACCACAGGGAACTCCTCCTTCAATGTATTGGCCAGCACATAAGGAGTTCCCGCCTCTGTTAATTTGAATTCATTCAAATAGCTTAAAACCCTGTAAACCTGCTTCCTTTTTTTATGACAATGGTTGTAACTGAATTCATTAATCACAAAGAGTAGGATAATAAAGGAGACTGCAAGAGATATAGATAATCCCAGGGTATTGATCCCGGTATATAGCCTGTTCCTTTTAAAGAACCTTATCGCTGTTTTGAAATAGTGCCTGAACATTTATAAAGGAGGCTGGGGATTATTAAATATATAAATAAATGTATGAAATAGAATCATATACAGCAAAGGGAAAATGTTCACCATTGATTTCCTCATAAATTCCTTTGGCACCTTTATGCCGTGAAATCACTACGAAATAAAAAATATTGTGATCCTGGCTTCCTCTGGTCTAAGTTCATCTAAAGATATGGGTTATCCCTATTTGATGGTAAACAGCTGGTCACATCTCTCTTCAAGGTTTTGCAGATATTTCTTTGACAAACTAAGGGTATGGGAAACATTATTAAAAAGCTCACAAGTCATGCTTTTCCTGTCAACCCTGTTGATATATTTCAAATTTACCAGGGCCGACCTGCTGATCCTGCAGAAAGAATTATAGGGCAGAATTTCCTCTACTTTCCCCAGATTTATTGAAACTGTAAGGCTTTTTCCGCTTTCAAGCTGCAGGACAGAATAATTCGAATCTGCCTGGCAATAGATTATTTCATCCGGATCGATCATAATAAAACCGGTCCTGTACCTGAATTTGATCTTTTTCTGATCGCTTAATTCAAGGATTAGTCGTGAGAATTTTTCTTCCGTGATTTTTGTGTTTACTTTTTCAGACAATTTTTTCAGCGTATCAAGTAATTCCGCTTTTTTAGCAGGTTTGAGCAAATAATCGAATGCTGAGGCTCTAATGGCCTGGATAGCATATTTTTCGAAAGCAGTAATGAAAATAATTTCAACCTGTATTTTATACTGAAATAGTTTTTCAACAAGGACAAAGCCATCCTTTCTGGGCATTTGGATATCAAGTAGAATTACATCCGGTTTCTTTTCCTTTATTTCAGATAAAGCCTGATCAACATTATCTGCTTCACCAAGAACAAGGATCCAGGGCAGATCAGCAAGCAGGCTTTTTAAAAGATCCCTCGCGGATCTTTCATCATCGACAATAAATACTTTAATTTTCTTCATGACCTTGTGCTTTTTGTCCTGAAATCAACTGGTATATGGATTGAAACTCTTGTCCCTGCAGCACTGCCTTCTTCACTGGTCAGATCTTCAATTGTAAATTTGAATTTTAATTTATTACTTCTGTTATAAAAACTTATATAATCAGCGATAATCTCATTACCCAGTCCGTTATGCTGCCTCTGCAACTCTTCTGATGCCTTCCTTCCTATGCCATTGTCCTCAACTTCAATTTTTACATATTCTGATAATTGCTCAACCGTCACAAATAATTTACAGTCCGACCTTCTGTGCATCAGTCCATGCCGCACAGCGTTCTCAACAAATGCCTGCACCATTAATTTCGGAACCAGCCTGGTTAATTCTGTTCCGGGCAGGATTTTTAAGCTATAATTAAACTTATTTTCAAAGCGAAGATTTTCCATTTCAATATAGGTGCTGATAAAATTCAACTCTTCACCGATCTGCCATTCTGCACTGGACCTGCTCAACAAAGTGCTTCTCAGCATATCGGAAAAGTAATTCAGTTATTCATATGCTTCTTCCTTACTATTTTTATAAATCATCGACCCGATCGTATTCAGTACATTGAAGGTAAAATGAGGCTGAAGTTGGTTTTGTACTGTTTGGAGCTGTAGTTCAGCTATTTTGTTCTGGGTAACAAATCTCTTGTTGTAAAAGTGATTTTGAAGCCTGAATATCAGGTAAAAACCAAGATATAAGCTAAAGAATAAAAGTATTGAAAGAATAATCCGGAATTTAAATAAATAGTTTTGACTAAGCTTCAGTAAATATTTGTCAGTTGCAATGCTCAGGGCGATAATTTGATCCGTGTCTGAGTAATACTCTTTTATGGATTTGTTATAATATCTCTGTTTATTCAAAGCTGATAGTACGACTGTTCCAACCACCTTTAGGCTTGAGTCCCTTAAAATTAACTGGTCCCGATCTCCAAAAATAAGGTATTTATCATTAGCTGACAGATGAGCAAAGCTGCCGGTAAAGGATTCTTTCGGGTTACCGGCACCTGTCTCTATACCCAAGAGCCTTAGATTATGATCATAAAAAAATATAGTGTCTGGTTTTGAAACTGCAATTTTATCCAGGCTGATATTTGAAACATTTAAAAATACAAGATTCTCTTTCCCATCGCAGACATAAATACTTTTTTCAACCTCCCCATTAAAATTAATGCGCTCCAGATAACAGCGGCCAATCTTATATTCATGAATAAATGCAAATAACCTGGGGCCTTCTGATGTATTTTCTAATGATGCATATACATAAGATTTATTTGTTGGATATTTTCTGACAAGGATTGTATCTGTCAAATTGCTGTTATAAACGATGAGCCAGCCACAATTGTCATTAAAAATCACTTTATCTTCCCTATTGTAATTTTCTATCGCATTAGAACTTGAAATTATTACTTTATTATGTTCGCTTCCTATGGTCCCTGGGAATATGCTGACAAATCCGGCACCGCTATTTTCTGTGGATTTTAAAATTCCGGTTTCGCAATTATAGGTGTAGATCTTCCGTGGTTTAAGAGAATAGCCCGTCCTTAAGCAAAAAACCAGGTCATGGGTACCTCTACTCTCCAGATCGTCAACAAACCCGTCAATAAAAGTTACATCATTGATCTCCAACGCTGTTGGATAGTAATGATCAATAAGAAAATCAACCAGGAAGTGCCCGTCATCGCCCATCAATTCAAATCCATTCAGGAGGATAGAGTCATTTCGAAGGGTAAAAATGTATAACTCTGAATAGGTGTCGCTGTCAACATCACCAAAGATAAATGAAGGACTCTCACCTAAAAAATTTCCCTGAGTGCGGATCACGTCGATAAATTCTTCATCTGAACTAAAATATTCGACAACATCCATTTTCGAATACCTGGTGAATCTGAATAATTCAGAGAATCCGTCATTGTTTATATCGAAATAGACCGGAGCAATCCGGCTATAAGTCTGATCAGAAATCTCCTTAATTTTTAAAGGATATATTTTGAAAATTTCTGATTTATGCAACAATAATGCCGTGCCTGATGATAGAGCGAATATTATCAGGTACAGGTATATCCTTGAAAACCATTTTCTATGATCAGGAAATCTAAAATCCATTCAACAAAATAGAAATAGACTTTCAATTTTCAAAGCATACCGTTACGAAACCTATGGAGTAAATTATTCCACCCCGGGAATGATGGCATCAACAAAATGTTCCAGGTCAAACCTGCTGCCTCGTTTAATAACAGAAACAAGGTCAAATCTTACAGGCAAGCGCACGCCATACCTGAAGAGGTAGTTTTCCGATGCCTCAAGGATCAACTTCTCCTTGGAATGAGAAAGAAGGTCCTCCGGGTGCGGAAAGAAATTCTGCCGCCGGGCCTTGACCTCAACAACAACCAGCATCCTTCCGTCTGTACAAACGATATCCAGCTCCATATGTCCACAGGTCCAGTTGCGATGCAGGATACAATAGCCCTTTGAAACAAGAAAATTGGCCACAAATTCTTCAGCCTCTGCGCCAAAATCATGAGAATCCGCCATAATAGATTATTTTAGTTAATACATTAACAGGGAGTTGTTTCCCTTTTTTACTGTTAATGTGCTAACCCTGCCAAAAATCAGTGGAAAGTTTAATTTTTTATGGCCTGAAGGAAATCCGAACATTGAAGGTATGTTATATTTCTGCGCCCTTTCAGCGATGAGCTCAATTGTATTTTTCCCGAAAACCACTTCATTATCATGCATATCGGAGAAGTCTCCAATGACCAGACCTGCAATTTTCCGGAATATATCCCTTAATTCAAAATTTAATAACATCCTGTCGATATGGTAAATGTATTCATCAAGATCTTCAAGGAAGAGTATCTTTCCTTCAAAATCGGGTTCATACCGACTACCGGCCAGGGAATAAAGTACAGACAAATTACCTCCTGTCAGCGGTCCGGATGCAAAGCCTTCAACATTCATCGGATGGTTGGGAATATTATAACCAAGGTCATCCCCCTCAAGCATACTAAACAAATGTTGGAATGATTCCATATCCTGTGGTTCTTTCATTACCAGCGAGTAAGGCATAACACCGTGCACTGTTTCCATGAACTTGCCAAAAGCTGAATGAAGAGCGGTTGCATCACTGAATCCAATAAACCTCTTTGGGTTATCACGAATGATCTCCCAATCCATCCCCTGCAGCAACTGGGCTGTGCCATATCCACCCCGGGCAGCAAAAATTGCTTTCACCCGGGGATTCATCATCATGGCAAGAATATCACTTCGTCTTTCTTCAGGTGATCCTGAAAACTGGTTCTCAGATCCGAAAAGATTATTGCCATAAATAATTTTGTAGCCATTCTTCTCCAGGAGGGAGGCAAAGGGGTCTGTCTCCTCCCTGAGGATCCGTCTTGCAGGTGCAACAATTGCAATTGTATCACCTTTCTTCAGATATGGTGGAGTTAATACAGGTCCCATACCAGCGAAGGTAGCAATGATTTTCCTATAAAAAAATGTCTGCTGCCCACGCATAAGGTGTCTATTCAAATTAATTATCTTTGCGGCATCATATGAATTTCCCTTGCAATGAAAAAAGAATTTAAAAGATATCTCATAACCTCTGCGCTACCTTATGCAAACGGACCAATACATCTTGGTCACCTTGCAGGAGTGTATGTCCCTTCTGATATTTACACACGATACCAACGTTTGAGGGATGTGGATATCATACATATCTGCGGATCAGACGAACATGGTGTACCTATTACCCTGAAGGCCAGAAATGAAGGAGTTTCCCCGCAGGATATTGTTGACCGTTACCACGCAATAAATAAAAAGGCCTTCGAGGATTTTGGCATCGCCTTCGATATCTACTCCAGGACCTCCAATAAAATCCATTATGAAACTGCTTCAGGGATCTTCAGAAAATTATACGATGAAGGAAAATTCATTGAAAAAACATCTGAACAATACTATGATGCGGAGGCAAATACCTTCCTGGCCGACAGGTATATCACCGGCACCTGCCCGCACTGCAGCAATCCCAATGCATATGGAGACCAGTGCGAAAGTTGCGGGACCTCTCTCAGCCCAACTGATCTGATCAATCCAACCTCTAGCTTAAGCGGAAGTAAACCGGAACTTAAAGAAACAAAACACTGGTACCTTCCCCTTGATACTTACGAACCCTGGCTCAGGGAATGGATTCTTGAAGATCATAAAGAGTGGAAACCAAATGTTTACGGGCAATGCAAGTCATGGATCGACCAGGGATTGCAGCCGAGGGCCGTGAGCCGTGACCTTGAATGGGGTGTACCGGTACCGGTTGACGGCGCTGATGGAAAGGTGCTTTATGTTTGGTTTGATGCTCCGATTGGATACATTTCTGCCACAAAAGAACTTACACCTGATTGGGAGAAATACTGGAAAGACGAAGAAACACGAATGATCCATTTCATAGGGAAGGATAATATCGTGTTTCACTGTATTATTTTCCCTGCCATACTGAAGTCAGAAGGGACCTATATCCTGCCGGACAATGTTCCCGCCAATGAGTTCCTGAACCTTGAAAACGATAAAATTTCCACTTCCCGTAACTGGGCAGTATGGTTACATGAGTACCTGGAAGATTTTCCCGGAAAGCAGGATGTAATGAGATATGTGCTCTGTGCAAATGCCCCGGAAAGCAAGGACAATGATTTTACATGGAAGGATTTTCAGAACCGCAATAACAACGAATTGGTAGCTATCCTGGGCAATTTTGTCAACCGGACCCTTGTACTTACAAATAAGTATTATGAGGGCCAGGTACCCCAGTGCGGTGAACTGAATGATTTCGACAAGGAAACACTGGCACAGATATCCCTGATTGCTGATTCTGTGGAAAAAAGCCTGGAGAACTTCAGGTTCAGGGAAGCTGTTAAAACAGCCATGGACCTGGCCCGCCTTGGGAACAAGTATCTTGCGGATACCGAACCCTGGAAAGTGATCAAAACTGACCCGGAGCGCGTAAGGACCATTCTGAACATTTCCCTTCAGATCACTGCCAACCTGACCATCTTATTAGAACCCTTCCTTCCGTTTTCAATGGATAAACTCAGGGGGTTCCTGAATTTTTCAGAAACAAAATGGAAGCTGCTTGGAAATCATGAACTTCTTAAACCTGGACATATTGTAAATAATCCATCACTGCTATTCGATAAGATCGAGGATGACGCTATTCAGTTCCAGCTTGATAAACTCAGTAAAACAAAAAACGGAAACTCAAAGGAGCTTCCTGTTACAGAGCAAAAACCAGAGATAAATTTCGGGGATTTCACAAAAATGGATATCCGGACTGCAACAATTTTAGAGGCTGAAAAAGTTCCGAAAACTAAAAAGCTGATCAAAATGCTGGTGGATACCGGTATTGACAAACGGACAATTGTTTCCGGGATTGCAGAATACTACGAACCGGAAACCCTTCCCGGCCGGAAAGTATGTGTACTTGTGAACCTGGCTCCAAGGGACATCAAGGGAATCGAATCACAGGGTATGATCCTGCTTTCTGAAAACAGTGACGGACAACTTTTCTTCATAGAACCGGCTGAAAATGCGCAGAATGGTGCTGAGGTGAATTGATCATCTTGTCATTACCCAGGCACTGGACAAACCCGTTTTGGATTTGATCCTTGTAAGATCTTTCAAAGCCTCTTCCCTGGTAGCGTAGGACTGCACAGATACCCGGTACATCCTGTTCTCGGTAATAATGATCTCTGATGGAAAGCCTGATGCCTTCAGATTCTCCATCAATTCAGTGGCGTTCGGTAAACTCTGGAAACTTCCTGCAATTGTAAAATAATTGTTCGTATTTACGGGGGGCATCTCAGCTTGCTCTTTCACCTCGGCTTGCTCTTCCTTCGTTTCTTCCGGCCCTGAAAGTTCCGGCTGCGTAACTTTATTTTCCTGTTTCTTTACCGTATCATTCTCCTTTAGCACGATTCCGTCCTTGCCAAATTCAACTCCATTTCCCGATGGGATCAGCAAAATTGCAAGAAGCACGATCAATAAAGCACCTACAACTATCCATATGATTTTCCATTTGTTTACCGGCCTGCGCACCACTGTTGCAGCAGGTCTTACAGGGGATATGAAGGTTTCTTTAACTACAGGCTCTGAGAAGGTGTCGGTAGCTGAAACGGTTTCAACCCCTTGCTCCTCTTCTTTTGCTTCATCAGTTTCATTTTCAAGTTCAAGCAGATCAAGAGAGTTTAAACCAAAAAGTTCAGGATCAACTACCCAGTTGGGATCCTTTAAAAAATGGATACGGTTATCATGATCCCTCGAAAAGGTCCCAACAAGTTCAATGGAATATTTTTCTCCTTTGTCAAGCTTGAATTTTATAGCATCAACAAGCTCTAGAACCTGCTGTCGTGCCTCTTCCTGATCTACATGTTCTCCTGAGGCATATTCTTCTGCAAGCCTGCCATCCTCCTTTGGATGGTCAGCATCAAACCTTATAATGGCTCCCGGTGGTTCGATTTTTCCATCAGCTCCTTTTGCCCCTTTGCTTTCAGAAAATATAAGACTTCCAAAACCAGGGAAAATTACAGGCTCCTGCCTCGAAAGGATCTGACGAATATACTTGCCTAAATATGCCATGTCGGATTTTTTATGAAGTATGATCTTATATGTATTCAATAATCCTGTAAAATTAACACAAAACAGGGTTACAATGAATCCCTTAATATTGAATTCTGAACAGAGTTATCAACGCATAAAGCCATTTTACATAAACTATTAAGCTTGTAAAGGAAAATTGACTTCCGTTTATATCAAAGAAATATACATTGGTAAACATAATTGCAGAATAGCTCTAAATACAATAACTATAAAATCACTTATTGCTATATTCGTATTCTCAAATTTATGTTGGCTTTATCGGGATGAAAGAAATTAAAATGGTTGATCTACAGGGGCAGTATCTTCGGCACAAACGCGAAATAGACCTTGCCATCCAGGGAGTGATTGATTCAGCTGCCTATATAAAAGGGCCGGATGTTGAATCTTTCCAGGAAGAACTGGCTGCCTACATGGGAGTTGAACATTGTATTGCCTGCGGAAACGGAACCGATGCCCTGCAGGTGGCCATGATGGCTCTCGGCCTGAAACAGGGAGATGAAGTGATCACCACTCCATTTA
Source organism: uncultured Bacteroidaceae bacterium (assembly GCA_964428945.1). Classification (GTDB taxonomy): domain Bacteria; phylum Bacteroidota; class Bacteroidia; order Bacteroidales; genus M55B112. Next base: position 17,876 of record CAYSAH010000021.1, read on the forward strand.
CCTTCATTGCCACAATTGAAGTGATCAGCCTACTGAAATTAAAACCGGTACTGGTGGATGTTGACCCTGATACTTTCAACCTTGATCCTTTACAACTTAAGTCGGTTTTAAGCACAAATACCCGGGCAATTGTTCCTGTCCACCTGTTTGGACAGGCTGCGGATATGAATAGTATCATGGACTTTGCCATTAAGAATGATCTGAGGGTCATTGAAGATAACGCGCAGGCTATAGGCGCAAATTACAGACTGTCTTCCGGAATTTACAGCAAGGCGGGTTCACTGGGAGATATCGGATGTACATCCTTTTTCCCAAGTAAAAACCTGGGTGCTTACGGCGATGGCGGGGCAATGTTTACGCGTGATAATGATCTTGCTGCAAAAATGCACTCCATGGTTAACCACGGAATGACCAAACGTTACCATTATGATCACGTTGGAGTGAATTCGAGGCTTGATACCATACAGGCTGCGATCCTGAGAATAAAACTTCGCCATCTGGATGAATATAACAAGGCAAGGCAGGATGTTGCAGCAGCTTACGACAAAGCTTTCAGCGAACTTCCCGGTTTAAAAGTGCCCTCGAGGAATCCTGATTCAGAACATATTTTTCATCAATACACCTTAAAGGTTGAGAATGGAAAACGCGATGCTTTAAAAGCACACCTTGAGGAACATAATATTCCTGCAATGGTGTATTACCCGGTCCCGCTGCACCTCCAAAAAGCATACAGCGAACTCGACCATAAAGCTGGCGATTTCCCTGTTTCTGAAGAACTATGTACCAAGGTACTCAGCCTGCCTATCCATACCGAGATGGAACAGGATCAGCTGGATCATATCATATCAACAGTTTTAAAATTCTTCAACCTCTAACTATGGAAAAATCCTATTTTGCCCACGAAACAGCAGTGATCGATGAAGGTTGTTCCATTGGAGAGGGAACAAAGATCTGGCATTTTTGTCACATTATGACACGGTCGCTTATCGGTAAGAACTGCAGCCTTGGTCAGAATGTGGTTGTTTCTCCCGACGTAAGGTTGGGCAATAA
>CAYSAH010000022.1:0-4075 GCA_964428945.1 uncultured Bacteroidaceae bacterium
TACCTGTACTCATCAAAAATATCATAAGTTGGTAACAGGGATTTCCTTATTACCTTTTCGATCCTGCCTCCGTAAAGAAAGTAAGCGCTATTAAACAGGCGTTTACCTTCCTCATTGTCGTTGAATTCCGGGGCTCCTACAATAACACCAATATTTTCAGGGATTTCCTTCGCAAGTTCTCCTACGGAAGAGATACATCGCTCAACAAAAGTTCGTCGCTCAAGCAGATCCAGCGGCGGATAACCACATATAGACAGCTCGGAAAAAACTACCAGGTCAGATTGGTTTTCATAGGCCCTTTGAACGTAGTTCCTGATAAGTTCCCTGTTCCCGGGAATATCACCTACAATGTAATTCAGCTGAGCCAGCGCAATCTTCATTCCGTTCCTTATTAAAATACCACTCCAAGGTGTAAGCCTGCACTGTTGAGGTTGTTGTTTGCCAGGTCATTTGAAGTAACGTCATTAAATCCGGCCGACCATTTAAACCCGGCAATTAAAGCTGTATTTCCTGCCAGCCTGTATTCAATCCCCGCTTCGATAAAATAATTCATGCTGAAGAGGTTGATCTCAGGTTTGATATTTTCCCTTACCATTTGCAATGGTTCAGATGAGGTGGAAGCCTTCATATTAAACAAGGGGCACAGTCCTCCATGCACATAGAAAGTTGTATAACCCATTTCTTCTGACTTCAATTTGAGTCCCAGGGGAACGCCAAGGTACTGAAGGTTGTGTTTGACAGCAGACCCGCCTGGTATTTCAAGTATTGAATTTGACTGCTGAAATTCTGTGGTGTCCGAATAAATAATCTTCCCTCCCTGGTTATTCATATTCACTCCGAGCGTAAAGGCATAATTAGGCATGAAGAAAATATTAAATTCGATCCCAGTATTCAGGTTGAGAATGGATCCATTATTTATAATTTTTGCTTCATCTGACGAGATCCATGCAAATTGAGGTTCTGTATATACCCCTATTTCAAGTCTTTGAGCATAAATTGCACTAAAAGTCAAAATAAATGTCAGGATCAATACTATTCTTCTCATTCTGTTGTTTTTTAAATTGAGCCAATGATTTTATTATTTTTGCTGGTCGCCACAAAGTTAAAATATCCTTAAGTATGATTCGATTCTTTCGGTTCCTCATTATTAACCTGCTCTTGTTAGTAACGTTCACAGCTTGTAAAAATGATCCCTTAAACGCAGATATTTCAAAAATAAATCTGGAAGTTACCATTCATAGATTTGACCAAGAGATATTTACGATGAATTTTGATACTTTGAACAGGGCAGTTCCAAATTTCTACAGCAAATATGGAGACTTTTTTGATGTGTTTAACGTGCATGTTATTAATATCGGGGCTGCTTCACAAAAGTATTATGGTTCCTACCTTTCAATGTTCGTGAACGATCCCGGCAACCTCGAGGTGTATGAATATACACAGGAAGTTTTTCCGGACATGGCTGAAATTGAAGAAGAGTTGACCCTGGCTTTCAGGAGATACCTTTACTTTTTCCCGGACTCTGTTGCTCCGGTGATTGTTACATATGTGAGCCGGTTTAATCACAAATTATTTACGGTTGGCAATTTCATTGGTGTTGGCCTTGATCAGTATCTTGGACGTGACTGTATGTATTATGATTTGTTAGGAACACCTGAATACCTGCAATACAATATGTACCCGGGGAAAATTCCCTCGGATGTGGTCAATGTATGGGGATCTGCAAATTATTCCTACAATGATTCCATCGACAATGTAATGAACAGGATGATCTATAATGGAATGCTGCTCTATTTCACAGATATCCTGCTACCCGGCATGGCTGACAGTCTGAAGATCGGATTCTCACCCGACCAGATGAAATTCTGCAGAAACAATGAAAAGCAGATGTGGACCTACCTGGTGGAACATAAGCTTTTATTCTCAAAGGATCCTCTTGAAATACGTAAACTTACTGATGACGCGCCGACTACTTTCTATTTCCCAAAGGAATCACCAGGGAGAGCGGCAGTGTGGATCGGCTGGCAGATCGTTCGCGAATATGCAAGAAGAAACCCAGGCCTTTCTCTTGCTGAAATTATGAGCCAAAGCGATTATCAAAAAATACTGAGGGAGTCGAGGTATAACCCCTGACAGGCAGTTAAGTATAAACTTTTTTTACGGAATTAAATCTCTTATCTTAGGTCTGAAATCAAATATGCCTACTATGATCAGTTTTCGACCAATTTTCCTTCTTTTTATTTTATCAGGATTTCTGGGTCTTTATGGCCAGTCGGATAATTTTGTTTCAATAGAAAATGACAGGGTTATCCTTGACAATGGAATAATCCACCGTGAAATCGTTCTTGATAATGGCAATGGGCAGGTTGCAAGCAGTGTGCTTCGTTTTTCCGACGATGATTTCAATTACCTGGATGAAGGCGCTGCAAGCTATGAATTTCGTTTCCGGGTATATAATATTCCATTGAGCGGATTGAACCAGTGGCAATTTATTGATGCCTCGTTGGATAACGATAATACTGGAGGAAAAGGAGTAACAGCCAGATTTCGTGGATTTGGGATCATGTCTGTCATGGAGCTTCATATCAGCTATTTTGTCTATCCCGGACTACCTGTGATTAGTAAGAAACTGAAGCTAATCAACAAGGGCGACCAGGATTTTGTTCTTGAAGGGATTGATGTCGAAGCTCTTACATTAAAATCTTTCCCTGCTGAGACTGAACTATACACACAATACAGCAGGAATAAACATATTGGTCCTTATGAGGGTGACTGGAATGATCCGGTAATAGCTTTACATCTGCCTGGGATCAACAGGGGAATTGTGCTTGGGAATGAAGCCCCGGGGGTACTTAAACGGATTGCCTTCTACCAGGACGCAAAGGATTTTTGTGCAGGGTTAACGCATCCGGATCAGGCTTATCCGTTCAGAAAATGGTTAAAGGCAGGGGAATCTTTCACCACCCCTGAAACCTTTGTCCTCCTTTACAGGGAAAGCAAAAGTCCATACGAGGCACTGAATCTTGTGCTTCCAAATTATATTAAGGATTATATGGGACTCGAGATCTTTAAAAAGGAATATAAACCTGTTTTCGTGTACAATACATGGAACCCATTCCGGAAAAACATTGACCATATTTTGATCGCTGAGCTAGCTGAAGCCGCAGAGGAATGTGGCATACAGGAATTTGTTATCGATGATGGCTGGCAGGTAAACACTTTTACAGACAAGGGTGCCGACGTACCATGGTGGTATACCCAGGTTGGTGATTACATAAGCGACGAGGATAAGTTCCCGAAAGGCCTGAAGCCAGTTTTTGATGATATCAGGAAAAAGGGGATGATGCCGGGATTATGGCTGAGCATTGGATCTGCAAGCATTACTTCAAAGGTCTACAGGGACCATCCTGAATGGTTTGTGCGTGGTGAGAATGGCCGACTGGCAAACCTTCATAGCCCTGAGGACACCACGATGCGAACCGCATGTATGTCAACGGAATGGACAACTTACATAAGAGATATAATTCTTGGGCTTGAAAAGGAGTATGGCCTGGCATATACAAAACTTGATTTTGCATCCGTCACCAGCGCCTATGTTAATGATCCTTCAGTATCCGGCTGTTATTCGAAAGATCATAAGGGGCACAGGGATCATCAAGAATCGTTCATAGTAAATTACAATGGTTTGTTCGGAATATTTGATGACCTGCAAAGAGAGGCCCCTGATCTTTTTATCGACTGCACTTTCGAGACAGAGGGAAAACTGCATCTTATCGATTATGCCTTTATGAAACATGCCGAAGGAAACTGGTTATCGAATATCGAGGAACCCTGGCCAGCAGGAGCTTTGAGAGTTAGACACCTTGCCTGGCAGCGAACACCGGTTATGCCGGCAGCAAGTTGTCTTATCGGGAATCTCCGGCTTGACAGTGATGATCCTGAATTCGACTTTTTTTCACTTATAGGAACATTTCCGGTCATGCTTGGCGATATCAGGAAGGTCCCGGTCCCGACCAGGCAAATGTTTAAAATGTATTCATTATGGATGCAGGAAATGGAGAAGAAATATGATTAT
>CAYSAH010000022.1:4085-7339 GCA_964428945.1 uncultured Bacteroidaceae bacterium
GGGGATATGGGGAGCCCCGTGAAGGACAATGGGATGGCTGGCAGCGTATAAATACTGACAGCCGGCAAGGGGGAATTGTCGGAATATTCAGGCAGGGCTCAGCAGAAGCACAACGTATGGTTACAGTTGAGGGGCTTGATGATGCAAGACATTACGAAGTGATCAACAGTTCAAATGGAGCAATAATTGGAAGCTTCAGCGGGGATCAATTACGCAAGGAGGGCTTTCCGGTTGAAATGGAACGCCTCTACCAGGGAAAGATCTTTGAAGTGAGCAGGTTGAACTGATACATTTTAAAAGCACAATTTATGCGTGATCAAAGGTTCACGCGTCAAAAGTGTGTTGAACCAAGACTTATTTAATATCCAATACAAAGGTATCCTTAGCAAAGGCACCCTGTGGATCAAGCACTTTGACTTCAATAACCAGCCGGGCAGGTTTTTCAGTAAATGCTGTAAATCGGTGTTTCTCCTTATCAAAGCTTATCCATTTCGGCAGGGTTTCTCCACCTTCAAGACAAGCAAACCAAGTCAGATTTTCCTGATCATATTCCCTGAAAGTTTCAGATTCAAGTGTAAATGAAATATTATTATTGACCTCAAATTCCAGATCGGGCAGCTTGTTTTCCAGGATCGGTCTGAAATTCAGGTCAAATCGGGTCCTTTCCCATTGTCTGTCTGGATCATATCGTTCATTCAGGATCGGCAGAGGGGCATCCATTTCATTGATCCAGGCGTAGAGCTCGTTTCTCATTTCCTTTGTTTTATCAGGCATAAGCATGGCGAGGTCATTTTTTTCTCCTATATCCTCCGCCAGGTTGAATAACTCTGTTCTTCCCTCTGCTATCATTTTCCAGTTATCTTCCCTGTCGCAGTAGTCACCAAAGAATTCGATCAGCTTGTAATCGCCTTTCCTTATTACGGCACAGGGTGTTGCACCCCATGAATTGTCGTAAAGCGGCATGTACCAGAAAAGAGACTCCCTTGCAAAACCAGTTTTCTGAGCTAATAACGGGCTTATCGAAATTCCGTCCAATACCCAATTCTGTTCCATTTTGCCTCCTGCAATTTCGAGCAGGGTGGGATAAATGTCTATTGCATGAACCGGGGTCTGGCAAACGGAGCCGGGTTGAATTTTCCCTGGCCATCTAATCATCATAGGTACCCTGATACCTCCTTCATACATTGATCCCTTTCCATACCTGAGCGGATCATTGGCAAATTCCATGTCTACTCCGCCATTGTCTGTCAGAAAAATTACTATTGTGTTGTCTGCAAGTCCCTTTTTATCAATATGCTCAAGTAACCTGCCAACTGAATTGTCCAGGTGTTCGATGGCGGCAAGGTAAGTTGCATTAAAGACTCCCTCTTCCGGGTATCCCTTTTTAAGGTATTTTTTGATCAGTTTTTCAGGAGCCCGAACAGGCCCGTGTACCGTATGATGTGAGAGGTAAATGAAAAATGGCTTCTCTCCCCCATGGTCGATCACCCTGATGGCTTCATCAGTAAGAAAGTCCACACCCTTATCACTTTTCGCTGCATAATGCATATCTTCGGGTATGGTATTGTAATCCCAACCGTAATATTGATTGGCATGTTCAAAAAGGTAGGTGTAAAATCCATCTGAATTCGGGTAACGGTCGCCCCATGTATGCAGGTGCCATTTGCCGTTAATTGCTGTCCGGTAACCGTTATCCTGCATCATTTCTGCAAGGGTATAGGCATCCCTTGACAGGTTTTCTTCATAAGGAGGTTCATCCATTCGCATAAAGGGATAGCCATATCGCCCGATAACATGCCAAAACCTGTTTCTTGCAGTATACTGACCTGTAAGTAATGAGGCGCGGGTAGGGGTGCATTGAGGGGTTACATATGCGTTTGTAAATAACATTCCCTCTTCTGCCAGGCGGTCAATATTTCTGGTTTTGACATGTTCATTGCCAAGGCAACTCACAGCCGGCCAGCCCATGTCATCGATAAATATAAGGATCACATTTGGCTTCTGTTCATCGGGAGAAGCCTGCCCTAGAAGCATTCCGCTTTGCACGGCAAACAGTATTGCAAGCACAAAGTATGCGCTTCTAGTTATTGAAGTTTTCATTCCGGGAGTGTAGTTAGTCAGAACAAATATAATAAAATCGGACTATTCCAACTTATTTCCACATCGACTGCAATAAATTGCTTCAGGATCTTCAGGAATGTGCTCACAGGATTTACAATTCTTTTTTCTTTCCTTTACTTTTTTGCCGGAAGCCCGGTTTATTTCAACAGTGATGATCCCTGTGGGCACAGCAATTATGGAATAACCGGTGAGCATGGCAAGGGAGGCAATAAGTTTGCCCACAACTGTCACCGGCGCAATGTCGCCATACCCAACTGTTGTGATTGTCACAATTGCCCAGTAAATACCTTGTGGTATCGAGGTGAATCCGCTGTTTTCACCTTCAACCATATACATGGTGGTTCCCATGAAAAGGACCAGCAGCAATACAACCTCGAAAAACACGACGATCTTCAGCAGGCTATTTCGCATGGCCTTCAGCAGCAGATCTGCTTCTGACATATAACGGGTAAGTTTCAGAAAACCCGCAGAAGCCTGAAGGCTCTGACGGTTAGTAAGAAATTAGCCTGATCGAAGAATAGTCCGAAATAGGTGGGTAAGATTGCCATAAGGTCTATGATCCCCATGAAACTGGTGATATATTTTAAAGGCTTGGGATGTGAATATATCCGGAGCAGATATTCGATTGTAAAAATTGCTGTTAAAAACCATTCTGTATTAATAAAGAAAGTAGGATGCTGAATGCGCAGGGGTTTTATACTTTCAATGATTACGACCCCAACACTTAAGACAATTAAAACAAGCAGGGCAATATCAAAATTCTTTCCTGGTTTTGTTACTGTCCGGAAAATTATAGTGTATATTTTTTCCCTTGTGCTTAGCATAAGGCAAAAATAGTGATTAATTTTTGAGCAAGCCCTACCTGGACACTGGAAAGCTGGTTGCAAAAACCCGGCTGCAGCATCAATACTGATAAAAACATAAACCTGTGAAAGGACCGGATCAATGGGTTTTTTAATAAGGCGACACAGTTACGGAGTGGGCTGCACCATTTCCGTAGAAACGGATTACGATCCCCCATAGCTCTCCCAGCATTTCACTATAATCCTCTTCCATTACCGTTTCTCCATTAATGCTTATATAAGCCCTGTTCAGATGCGTAAAGATCTCAACCAAGGCCCAGTCATTCAGAT
>CAYSAH010000022.1:7349-18872 GCA_964428945.1 uncultured Bacteroidaceae bacterium
GGTAGTACCAGTCAAGGTTTTCGAATCTGCCATTATGGAACTTCTCGCTCACCTGGACCAGAGCATAACGACTGCACCCTGGTTCCATAAATCGCAAGCGGATATCATTATTACTTCCAAAGAGAAGAATCTCTCCATCAAAACAGCGCTTTCCTCCAATTTCAAGGTTGTTTTTCATAAAGCATGAAAATCTGATGCTGTCAAGGGATAATCCGAAATCATCAGTTTTGCGGTACTCAATCCAGCGTGGACCAGGAGGAGCCAGGTTTACTTCACTTAATTTCTGAGGTGAAATGAACAGGGTATCACCAATAATAAACTGGGGTTGAGGTTCAAAAGGCCTGTAGGCTGAAATGGTATCATTGGGGGAAGAGCCCAGTTGCCAGCTACCGGAGCGGTTATGCAATTTAATTCTGGCAAGTTGCTCTTTATGCGTATATACTTTTACAAGCGGTGCACTGGCAGAGCGATAGTACTGGGTGATCAGGTTTCTGCCAGGATCAAGGTGGTACTTCTCATAATTTCCAAAATCAATAAATACACTATCCCTGAATTTCGAAATATCGTAGTTAAAAATAGCGGTATAAGGAATATCAGCCTCAGTAACATCAGCCTCGAAAAAAAAATCATGCTCTCTTTTGTCCAGAAATATCACTAAAGCAAGGGTAAAAATAGGGATAAGCAGCAGCCAGAATAACTTCCTGTTAACAGGTTCTCTGAAATCGTCAATTTTTCGCTGGGCCTCAATCTTGTTTTTCTTAGTTCCGTCATGATCATTTTTGAAGGTATACCAGTTGGGGTAATCCAGAAAGTTGGCAAGAATGTTTTTAGTCTGTACCTGCGGATTATAGAACCTTTTTGAAGTCTTCTTTTTACCTAAGATCCTTTTCAGGGTAGACTCACTTATCCTCTGTCCGGTCTTATCTTCTATATCGCAGCTGAGTAAAAAGAAATAATGATTGGTCCATTCGTCCACGGGGCCGCGGCCAGTCCTGATTTCAATGGCACTGATAAGTTTTTCTATGAATTTCCTTTCATCCATCGTTATACCAAAAATACCTTAAACAGGCGGATCATTACCCGAATATAAATGATTAAATCCTGATGACCAATTATGGCTTGCTTTGATCGGGTTTTGTTATACTAAAACAGGTTCGAAAATCTAAATTGCCTTTAATTGACAATAGATCTCCTTCACAATATAAAATTCAAAGGTAAGGGGAAGGTATTTAATCGTAATTAACTAACTAGCAAGGAAGCCGGCGTGAAAGCCGGCTTTTTTAATAAAAAAAGTCATCCACCTCAGTGAATGACTTTTTTTTACCGATTATTTATTCTGGAGAAATCGCTTCTACCGGGCAAACATCGGCACATGCACCACAATCGGTACAGAGCTCAGCATCGATTTTATAAATATCTCCTTCGCTGATTGCTTCAACTGGACATTCATCGATACAGGTACCACAAGCGGTACAGTCATCACTGATTACAAAAGCCATATTAGTATAATTTTATTGCATTAAACTTGTACAAAAGTAAATTCATTTTTATTAAATCAATGGCAATAAATGCTTATATTTATTATTTAGAATTATTCTAAAAAATATAAAAATCACAATATTAATAAGCTTTCTGAAGCAGCTTTATACTCAGCCAGGTCATCATGGCCATCCCGGTTTTAAGGGCAGATTCATCAGCTTTAAATCTTCCGGTATGTAATGGGTAAACCTCCATGGAATCGGGGGTTTTAACACCCAGTCTATACATCATTGAGGGATATTCCTGGGAAAACCACGCGAAATCTTCAGCAGTCATCCTGATATCCATATCAATTACCTTTTCAGGTCCGGTAAATTCATGGGCTAATTCACGACAGCGTCTTGTTAATTCAGGGTCATTATTCAGCATCGGATAACCATGGCGAATCTCAAGGTCGACAGTGCCTCCCATGCCTGAAGCAATGCCAGAGGCGATCTGTTCAATAAGCTGGTGAGCTTTCTTTCTCCAGGGTTCATTCATTGTTCTGAAGGTACCTTCAAGCTTTACCTGGTCAGGGATAACATTAACGGCTCCATTTGCAATTACTCTTCCGAATGAGAGCACAGTTGGAATGCCTTTTGGAGATTTCCTGTTGATCTCCTGCTGAAGGGAAATGAGAATATGAGAGGCCATTAAAACAGGGTCATTTATATTTTCCGGAAGGGCGCCATGGCCCCCCTGGCCATTTACATTGAGATAAATTTCATCGCTTGAAGCCATATAAGCTCCAGGTCTGAAACCAACTGAGCCTGCTTCCATATCAGGTAGTACATGCTGGGCAAGGATCATATCAGGTTTGATCTTATCAAATAAGCCTTCTTCCATCATCAATTTGGCTCCTCCCGGCAGTTTTTCTTCACCTGGTTGGAATATGAAAAGTATTGTCCCCTCAAGTTCGTCTTTCATTTCGCTGAGGATGCGGATAGTCCCCAGTAAACTTGCCATGTGAATGTCATGACCACAGGCATGCATTACGCCATCGTTAATGGATGTGAACTCGAGTTCTGTCTGCTCGGTGATGGGGAGCGCATCCATATCAGACCTTAATGCAATTACAAGTCCTTCCGGCTTCTTGCCGATTATTTTAGCAAGTATTCCATGCTGAACAAAAGGGTAGGAATAGGAAACCTTCCATTTATCAAGAAGCTTACGTATATACGCTGAAGTTTGCTTTTCATCGAATGAAAGTTCGGGGTTGCGATGAAGGTCCCTTCTAATGCTGACGATTTCATCCAGAAAGGTCTCTGTTTGCTCGTATATTTTTTTTCTGAGGTCCATATTGATCAAAAATCGAGACTTAAAGATAGGTAGAATATCCGGGGTTGTATTTCCATATTTTCAACTCCCCATGCCCAGTCAAGGCGAACAAAATATCCAAAAAGCTGACTTCTCAAACCTACGCCAAAGCCACCTACAACAGGGGATCGGTTAGAGTTAATTGTGACCACCACAGGCGTTCCGGGTTCCGGGTTATGAGGTATTACTTCCGTATCCCAGGCATTTTGACCGGTAAAAGGGTGGAGTCCTGTCCACGCTGATCCGATATCCCCAAATCCAACCACCTGGAAATCGTTTAAGAAAGTTGAGCTGAGAGGATGGTTTGCAAAGTACCTGAATAATGGCCAGCGGATTTCAGAATTGATCAGTGCGAAATTGCTTCCGTTTCTGATATTCTGAGAAAATCCACGGAGATTGGTTGCAATGGCCTGGTATGAATAATTTTTTGAATAGTCAATATCCACAGTCTGATCAAAAGTTTGTGTTCTTAATTGGAGAAGATTACTCCAGTTGTCGACTGCTCCCAGGTAATAGATTAGTGGACTTCTTCCGAAAGAAGTACTGGCTGCAAATCTGTTTGCCCAGATAAGTGTTCTGTGAAGCTTAATGTAATGTCTGAAGTCACCTCCAAGTACATACAGGTCCGAAGCAGATGTATTAATCTGGCGGTAGGCTTCTCCAAATATTTTGAAACGCATCCCTTCAAGGATATTTGTACTTAATTTACGGGTCTTGTCGAAAACCAGTTCGAGTTTCGCACCACCCCAGACTTTTAATATATTATCCTCGGCAAGGTTTGATATGTCGGTTGACAGGAAGATTGAGTTATCATGTCTGAATGTTGCCGTACCTTTGAGAGCAATCACCTGGTTGAAAGGATATTTAACAGAACCAAGAAGTTCATGGGTATAAGTTTTAAGCAGGGAGTTGTCATATTGGTTATTGATGGCCTGCCTGTGGAAAATAACCTGCTGGTCAAGCCTGTTTTTGAGGTTCTCGAAACTCAGAAGATATTCATTGCTGTTGAAGTCCGCTGAAAACCTTACACCTGCAACCAATCGGTAATCTTCAAAAAGATCATTTGCTCCCACTTTGAACAGCAGGTTGAAGCCAGGATTAAAATAAAATGCATTTCCGGTAAAGGGTTGATATGATGCATTCAGGAAACTGTAATCAATTTGGTTGACCAACTGGTCTGGATAAAAGGTTGTCATGTAATCAATATAGACACGTTCTTTATCCGAAATGGAGTCGATAACAAGTACTATCCTTCTATCCCGCAACTGTTCATTATAATACTTAAGTTTCTCGCTCTCAAAAATATAGTTGTTAATGTTTATAGCGAATTCCTGGAGACGAATTGTATCTTTATTTATGATGAGTTGATTGTCATTAATATCATTCATTGAGATCACCTTACGTTGGATATGATGAAGTGAGTCTTCATTTAGAAGTCTTTCAACATAGCGGTTACGATATTCGGTGTTCTCCAGTTTATCGCCATACCTTTTGCTTAGATCAGCGGAGTATTTGAATAAGTTATACCTGCCATCCCGTAAAACAACAATACTGTTGTCCATGTTGGCAGGATTAATGTCCATATCCAGAATGCTCCTGTTATAATTTGTTATTGGATAGCTGTTTGCAAAATACCGGTAATGAATCGTGGTATCTATGAATGCAATGGTGCTGTCATATTCTGCCAGGTATTGGTTAAAGATCCCGTTTTTATCACTTAGGTACAGGTATTTGTCGTTTCCCAAGTATTCTGCCTTAAGATGATTGATGTAATTTCCTTCAGATATCTTTTTCAGCAGATTATTTTTTGTCTTATAATCATAGACAAAAATTGATAATGCCGTTGTGGTGTTATCAGGTGGTTCATTGGTGTTGATATACAAGGTATCGAAGCGTCTGTTGGAAGCAAAGGATATCTCGTTCATATCATTGATGAACCGGGGATAAAAATCATCGGCGAGGTCATCGGTTACCCTTTCACTTGTTCCAGAGGCGAGGTCGTAAATATAAATATCTGTCTGCCCATTATAAACAGCTGAAAAAACAATTTTACGCCTGTCCTGCGAAAAGTCCATGTCAAGTACTTTTTCAAAAAAGAACAGGGTTCGTGTAGTAAGTGTTTTATTTACAATGTTATAATAGTTGATCAGTAAGATTCCTTTTTCTTCGGTAATAAATGCAAGAATCTCGCTGGAAGGGTGCCATGCTGTTACAGGCAAAGAGTAATCTGTGACCTGGGAAAGTTTCTGTCCCCTGCGAAAAACCTTTAAGGATTTACCAGTCCGGGTATCATAGATCCATAATTTATATTTCCCTTCCTGGTTGGTCACATAAGAGAGATATTTTCCATCCGGGCTTAATTTCGGTCGTTGAATAACTCCTTCCTTCAATGGCTTGATCACCCTGTCATTGTTATCCGGGAATTCTCCCTTTTCATCAGCACTGGTGTACATTCCAAGGTAATAGGCAGACCAATCCGCTGATATTTCCTTAAGCTTCTGGCCGATCACAAAAAGGAATCCGCTTTCAGCACTTTTATTTACCTTGGTAAGGTAAAGGATGTTCGGGATAATCGATTCACCATAAAGGTCCGCAATATACTTCCAAAGGGAATGGCCCGCATATACAGCATCTTCATCTGTGAGCTTCACAAGCTTGTCGAATTTTCCTGAATTGATGCCATCCTTGACCCTGTTCTCGATTTCATAATCCCAGGGATTAGACACAAAAGAGATCAGTCCTTTTATATACCAGTCGGGAAGGTTTATAGTAGTTGTGTTGGCAACATTGGATATCATGCTGTTTCCAAACATGAATTCATTTATAAGTACTTCTGCAATTGAGGCCCTGATCTGCCTTTCAAATTCAACATGGTCACCTTCAAAATAAAGCGCAACCTTATTTTGGATGATCTTGGTGGTACCTCCTATGTTGTATTCTTCATCTGCTGCAGAAAGTCCGATATTGCTCTGCCTGAAGTCCGACATTTTATTATAGCAAACGAATATCAGGCGCTGTTCAATATCATAATCAAAGAACCGCTCTATCAGAGGAAGTTCCTTTTCAACAAAGTCAGCTACATACAATGACAAATCAGTCCCCTCTTCATAAGAGTAAACATCAAAACGGTCAAAGCGATAAAACTTCCAGTAATTGTCATTGAACTGAACCCGGTTTTTACCAAAGGTCATTTGCATTCCGTTGTAAAACTGGGCATTGACGGATTTCATGCCGGCAAACAGCAGTATCCCGGTAAGCAGGTATGTAAATATTCTCTTCAAATTCCCGTTCATCTCCTGTGGGGCCTAAAATTAAACATAATTCACGACAATGAGGTTCACGTGATTGGCCTGATTTTTGAGTAATCAAAGAAATTAACATCAATGCAACCAAAAGACTATAATTTCCGTTAAATTTGTACCCTGTAACAATTTTTATGCGGATTTAACGTCGATCTAGTGGTTTACGTTTAAAATAAATGGTTATGAAAAAAGTATTTTTTGCCTTATTGATTTTCTCTGTTTCGTTGTCCGGTTTTTCACAAACCAAGACTGCCCAGATCTCGTTTGAGACGGAAGATCACGATTTTGGAAAGATCAGTGAAGAAGGAGGAACAGTTACCTATAAATTTGAATTTGTCAATACCGGAGGAAGTCCCTTGCTCATTGATACTGTAAGGGCTACTTGCGGTTGTACTGCGCCAAGCTGGACAAAGAAGCCTATTCCTCCAGGGGGGAAGGGATTTGTTGCTGCAACCTATAATCCTGCTGGACGGCCAAATGCCTTTACAAAATATCTCTATGTTTCATCTAATTCAACCCCTTCAAGCACCAAGCTTACAATCCGGGGTGATGTAACGCCAAAGCCAAGAAGCATTGAGGATGATTACAGGTATAGTATGGGTGCCTTAAGGCTGAAGGCAAACCACCTGGCCTTTGGTAATGTGAATAATTCAGAGAAGAAGGACTATAAACTTGAAGTGATCAATACTTCAGATAAGGATATCAAACTGGGTTTTGAACAGGTTCCCAAGCATCTGAAAATAAAATTTGTCCCCGAGATTCTTAAGCCAAATGAAAAAGGATTTGTTGTTGCAAGCTATGATGCCAGCCTGAAAAATGACTGGGGTATGATCATTGACAGGGTAAACGTCTCAGTTGATGGAGTGTCTGACAGGGAATTCAGACTGGTTGTTTCAGCAAATATCGTGGAAGATTTTGCATCTATGTCGGCAGCAGAGAGGGCTAATGCTCCTTCAGTTTCTGTTGATGATCCTGAAGTTGATTTTGGAAGTATAGGACAGAACGAGAAATTCGAACATGATTTTGTCCTTACAAATAATGGAAAATCGACACTCTACCTGCGTAAGATAAAGGCTTCCTGCGGGTGCACAGCCGTTCAACCTGAGAAAAATCAAATCGAACCCGGAGAAAGTGTTAAGATCAAAACTGTTTTCAATGCTGCAGGAAAAAAAGGCGCACAAAATAAAAATGTTACGATCATAACAAATGATCCGGATCGAAGCAACCTGATACTTCGTATAAAAGGTGAGGTAACAGCTGGCTGATAAATAATTATTCTCTTCGTTTATTTTAGGCAATAGTAATTCGATAAGCAGGGAGTCAATAATCCATAATAAGTATATATAAGCCAGTATTTGTTGTCACTGTGCCTGAATCAATTGCCTTCATTGAAAGGAAGGCTTATATAACATCTCCTATATTTTCTTATCTTTGTTATAGGAATAATATCATTTCTGCCCTTCATTCACACATAACGGATCAGTATGGGTAAATACGAATTCTTCAACAGGGATATCAGCTGGTTATCATTTAATTACAGGGTATTGGAAGAGGCTATGGACCGTTCACTTCCATTGTACGAACGGATAAAATTTCTTGCCATCTATTCCAATAATATGGAAGAGTTTTATTCAGTGCGGGTAAGTTATTACAAGCAGATGCTCAGACAGGAAAAACGTTTTCCCGAACAGATCAAGCGCGTACAACCAGCCAGGGTTATTCACGAGATAAATGAGATCGTAACCGAGCAGCAGCTGATATTTCATAAAATATTCCAGGAAGAGATCATCCCTGAGTTAAACAGAAGCAATATTCATTTTATTGAGGCAGATGAAAAACTGTCAAAGGAAGACCAGAATTTTATTAGAGAAGTTTTTTATGTTGAGGTCCTCACCCAGATACAACCTGTTCTTTTGCTTAAATACAGGATAAGGCCCTTTCTGCGGACGGGAAATGTATATCTTGCGTTGGATATGGTCATCCGGGACAGGTTTGACAAGAAAACTGGAAAGAGAAGGGATCAGTATGCAATTATAAAGGTTCCGCTTGACAGGAATCTGCCGAGGTTTATTGAATTGCCGCCCCAGGGAAACAAGCACCGCGTTATGTTCCTTGAAGACCTTATCATGCGTCATGTCGATACTATTTTTCCCGGATATATAGTTAATAATTACTATTCGATTAAGCTAACGCGCGATGCCGATCTTGAATATGATGATTTTGAGGGGGAAGACCTTATAGAAGTGATTGAGGACCTTAAAAAGCATCGTTCACTTGGAAAACCAAACAGGTTCCAGTACGACCGAGCGATGCCGAAAAGGTTTCTGAATTACCTGATAAATACATTTCACCTCGAGGATGATATTCTAGTAAAAGGCGGAAGCAGGCATAACTTCAGGGATTTCTTCACCTTCCCGAATCCTCGTAGCCCAGAATTGGAAATTGAAAAGTGGCCACCTTTGCCAATCCCTTTGATCGAAAATCATGAAGGCTCCATGGCTAGCCTCATAGAGGAAAATGATATATTGCTCAATGTACCTTACCAGCGTTATGATTACCTGATCGATTTCCTTGCACAGGCATCGAAAGATCCAGCTGTTGAAGAAATAAAGACAACACAATACAGGGTAGCTGAAAACTCAACAGTGATAAAAACTCTTATCAATGCTGCAGAAAATGGAAAGAAAGTTACCGTATTTGTTGAGTTGAAGGCGAGATTCGATGAGGAGGCTAACCTGGAATGGGCGGCTGAGATGAACAAGGCCGGTATAAAGATAATTTATAGCATTCCCAAACTTAAGGTACATGCCAAACTTGCTCTTGTTATTCGTAATGAGGGAAGTGAAACAGGCGACCAGGTATACCTTGGGACCGGTAATTTCAATGAGAAAACTGCAAAGCTATACGGTGATCATGGATTGTTCACCTCTCATATAGGAATAGTTAATGAAGTTAAAGCACTTTACAGGTTCCTTGAGGACCAAAGTTACATTTGCAGCTTTGAACATATACTGGTACCTGGTTTCAACATGGTAGCACAATTTACTAAGTTGATCAGGCAGGAAATAAAAAATATTAAGAAGGGTAAGGATGCTTATATCCTTCTTAAAATGAATGGGCTGCAGGATGAACCTTTGGTTGAAGAATTATACAAGGCAAGTGAGGCAGGGGTGAAAATTGATATTATTGTTCGTGGGAGCTGCATTTTAAAGCCAAACCAGCCTTACAGCCAGAATATTAATTTAATCCGGATCGTTGACAGATTCCTCGAACATGCAAGGGCATACGTATTTCATAATGATGGAAATCCAAAGATATACATCGGGTCAGCCGACTGGATGAAGAGAAATCTCAACCGAAGGATAGAATGTGTATTCCCGATCTATCAGAAGGAATTGAAGGAAGAGCTGCTGGACGTCCTTAATATCCAGCTTTCTGATAATGTCAAGGCTTGTCATATCGATGAGAATTTGCAGAATGTCCGAGTAAAGAATGATTTGCCTGAACTTAGGTCCCAGCTTGCAACTTATGAGTATTTCAAGGATAAATATGGAGGGTAAATAAAGAATTATAATAAAAAAGGCGAATCCTTCAGGTTCGCCTTTTTTTTTAATGGTTTGTGACTATTCCCCCAGTAGTTCTGTGAGTTTTGCTCCTAACTCTTCTTCCGACAGATTTCTTGCAATGATGTTTCCTTCGGCATCCAACAAAACTGTGTGAGGAATGGAGCTGACCGCATAAAGTTTTGCTCCTTCGCACTGCCAGCCCTTAATGTCTGATACATGGTGCCAGGTGAGATTGTCATCTTTGATCGCTTTAAGCCAGGCCTCCTTTGAATTGTCCAGGGATACACCTATTATGTCAAATCCTTTGTCTTTGAATTCATTGTATATTTTTACAACGCCGGGATTTGCCCTTCTGCAAGGTCCGCACCATGAGGCCCAGAAATCGATCATCAGAACGCCTTTGCCAGCAATGTCAGAAAGTTTTACCGGATTACCCAAACTGTCGGGCAATTCAAAATCAACGAATTTCATACCGATCTTCACATTTTTCATATTTGCAAGGTGTTCGGAAAGGTGAGAATAATATGAAGTTTCATGCAACGATTCTTCAAACGATGACAGCCATCTTTCAAGTGTTTCTTCATCAAGCTGATAATAAATTCCCCGTAAGAGGAAAAGAGAGACAACAGAAGAAGGATTTTCAGTCATGTATACAGAATCATATGCAATTTTCTCCTCATTTAGCGCATAGTAGGAATCAATTATTTTCTGCAGGCTGTCCTGGCTTGTTCCTGCTGCTTCAGCTTCATTGAATATATCAATTATTGCTTCCTGCTTCTTCTGAAATTCTTTAGCACCTTCCTTATAACTGTTATACTCGACCTGGGGTCCTCCATTGGCTTCAATATTTACATCTTCAAAGGAACCCGAAACAGTGTAGTTGAAATTATCCATGAAAATGGGCAAGGAGCTTCGCTTACCTGATTCACCCAGGTACATCATTTCTGGTGCCTTTATTACACCCGACAATTCTCCGTAGCCGGTGGAATCAAGCAATACAGAATCAAGGGAAACCATCTCACCGGAGACGTTCTGCCTAAGCACCATATTTGCTCCCGGAAGTCCATCCAGTTGTATTTTTATGGTATAATTTTCTTTTCCGTTACATGAAAACAATGTAATGGCAATTAGTAGAACAAGAATTTTCTTCATGGATTTTAATTTTCTAATTATCTGATTTTGTAGAATTTCAATAAAAATACTACCTTTTTGGAGAATAGAGTAAATTTTATTCTTAAAAAGTATTAAATGTCTTCCTTCATCTGTTTAATTAAGGAAAGAATTTCTCCAGCAATTCAGTAGCGGCTGCAAATGAGCTTATCTGGTCATTAACCATCATTTTCTCTAGTTCCTCCAGCCTTTTCCTGACAAGCGGGTCATTGAAAAACCTGAACTTCAGCCCATCATTCAGGGTTTGGTACAACCAAAAGGAGCTTTGTTCCGACCTCCTTTGTTTAAAATAGTCATTTTTAAAGGTGAAGTTTTTGTAATCTATGATCATTTCCCATACTTCTGTAATACCGGTGGCCTCTGTAGACGAACATGTTTGTACCTTCGGGGCCCATTTGGAGGGTGGCAGGGGAAAGAGATGCAATGCATTGGTATACTCTGTTTTAGCGCGATTAGCCCGATCAATATTGTCACCGTCGGCTTTATTAATAAGGATTGAATCAGCCATTTCCATGATACCTCGTTTCATCCCCTGGAGTTCATCTCCTGCCCCGGGAATCATAAGTACAAGGAAAAAATCCACCATTGAATGAACGGTGGTTTCAGATTGCCCAACACCAACTGTTTCAACAATGATCGTATCGAAACCC
>CAYSAH010000023.1:0-18440 GCA_964428945.1 uncultured Bacteroidaceae bacterium
GTTTTTTCTGCATCTCAGGATTTCTTGCGTCTCCCAATATCGAACGGTTACCCAGTGCACGTGGCCCGAACTCCATCCTCCCCTGGAACCAGCCTACCACAGATCCTTCATCGAGAAACTTTGCAACTTCGTCGGCCAGCTTATCGAAGTCTTCGTATTTGTAACAGGGTGCCTTCATTCTCCTTATCAGTTGCTGTATCTCCTCGTTGGAGTATTCGGGCCCGAGGTATGCTCCAAGCATTGCATCCGGTTCCACAATAATACGGTGCATCTCTTTCCTCATATAATAACCTGCAAGTGCAGCTCCCAGGGCACCTCCTGCATCCCCGGCAGCTGGCTGTATGAACAATTGGTCAACTAAGCCGCTTTTGAGAATTTTCCCGTTGGCAACACAATTTAGTGCCACACCCCCGGCAAGACAAAGGTTTCTTGAACCGGTAAGCTTCACTGTATGTGCCACCATTTTTAAAACAATATCTTCTGTAACTTTCTGAATGGCATAGGCAAGGTTACAATGGTGCTGAAGAAGTTCTTCATCGGGAAGCCTGCGCTTAAAACCGAATAGCTTCGCCCATTTTTTGTCGGGGACCATTCTCAGTCCTGTGGCATAACTGAACATGCGTGGGTTCAGCCAGATGCTGCCATCTTCCTGCAGGTCCAGGAGATGTTCGTAAATAAGTTTTTTAAATCTTTCTGTCTCTTCACTCCCAGGCAGTCCGTATGGAGCAAGTCCCATAAGCTTGTACTCCCCGGAGTTAACCTTAAAACCAAGGAAATAGGTAAAAGCAGAATAGAGCAATCCAACCGAATGGGGAAAGTGCAGCTCTTCGATCACTTCGATATCATTTCCTGAACCTTTGCATATGGAAGCTGTCGACCATTCCCCGACACCATCGATGGTAAGAATGGCAGCCTCTTTAAATGGTGAAGGATAAAAAGCACTTGCAGCATGGGAAAGATGATGCTCGGCAAACAGCAATGGGGTTCTTGTATCATTATAATTGCCTACCTTCCTCAATTCCTTTTTCAACAATCCTTTCAAAAAAAGCTTTTCCTTCACCCAAACAGGAATGGAGCTTACAAAAGAGACCAGTCCCCTGGGAACAAAGTGGTAATAGGTTTCAAGCAACCTTTCAAATTTTAGGAAAGGCTTATCATAGAAAACAATGGCATCAAGTTCATCAATGGAATACCCGCCCTCTTCAAGACAATATTTTATTGCATGTGACGGGAAAGAAGGATCATGCTTCTTCCTGGTAAACCTTTCTTCCTGTACGGCTGCAATTATTTTACCCTCGCTGATAAGGCTTGCAGCTGAATCATGATAATAGGCAGAGATACCAAGAATAACCATAGGCGCGCTTTAAAAGCATCAAAAATATAATCTTTTTTAGTTTTTCGTACATTTACAGGAATAAATAGAAAATAACATGAAAAAGCCATTCATCCTATTTTTTACCACTTCAATATTACTTATACTCTGTTTAGGCTCCTGCGACAGAAGCGAGGTTAGCTACACCAGTTCATGGGAATACCAGCCCGACCGGGTCTGGGCAGGTCCCGAGTTTTGGGCCAACCGCCTGCAGGACTGGCGAATCGAGGATGGAAAACTAAAATGTCTGAATTCAGACCTGGGCCTTCGAACAGTGCATCTTCTAACCCACCAGGTGGACAGTACGCGCGGGGAATTGAAAATTGAAGTGACATTTGGACTGAATCATGATGCAGGAAGGAACGGAAGTGAGGGTTGGGCCGGTATACTGCTGGGAGCAGGCGGGGGCAGGATGGATTACAAGGGAAGTGCACTTATTCATCATTCACCTGGTAATGCAGGAGGACTCATCGTTGCCGTAAATGAAAACGGACAGGTAGTATTCCTTGATAATACCAGTAAGCGGGAAATGATCAGCGCAATGCAGAATTTGCCTGAGAACGTATACCCTGACAGTTTGCTGCTCTCAATTGACATCTATCTGAATGACGACAGCACCTACACGATTTCCGCCTCAGCAGTGGATATAATAACCCGGAAACAACTCAGTCATGATAACCTGACTAAAATTCCTGCATCGAGAATAGTCGGCAATATCGCACTGGCTGCAAATCACATCGATAAAAATTATTATGGCGATTCCTATTGGTTCAGTAAGTTACTGGTGAAAGGAACAAATGTTGTATATACCCCTGGGAACAGGTTCGGCCCGTTCATGGGCGTTCAGCATACATTGAGCGAAAACATTCTGAAACTTACGGTTCAGCTCCCCCCTGTCGGAACCATGGATGAACCGTTTGTAAGGCTGTGGATAAGGGAGAAAGGTGCAGCAACATGGCAGGAGATCGACTCTGTAAATATCTGGAGTAACGCTTATATTGCGACATTCAGACTGGAAAATTGGAATAGTGACATTACCCATGAATACAGGCTAAGCTATAAACTTGCTGATTTCAAAGGGAGAAGAAAGACCTATTATTACACCGGGATCATAAAAGCTGACCCCGTTGACAAAGATCAGCTTGCAGTAGCCGCATTTGCATGTATCTCGCATATGGAGGGCAGTATAAATGGTTCCAATTGCAATTACCCTGAACGTATCTGGTTCCCGCATACAAAATTTATTGAATCTGTTAAGGCCCAGAACCCTGACATCTTATTTTTTACAGGGGACCAGGTGTATGAAGGCAGACCAACGCCACCTGATTTTTCATCTCCAGAGAATACTGAACTGGACTACCTGTATAAATGGTATATCTTTTTATGGTCAGTGGGTGACCTTATGAGGAACACTCCTTCGGTCTGTATCCCAGATGACCACGATGTATATCATGGCAATTTATGGGGAGCCGGAGGCAGATCAGCCCCTGCCTTCCCTCCTGACTCGGTATACCCTGATTATTATAAGGGTTTTGAATCACACTGGCAACAGGACCAGGGCGGATTCAAGCTCAGGGCTTCCACAGTGAACACGATACAGGCAACGCAAACCAGCCACCTTCCGGATCCGGCAGATCCCGAACCAGTGGACCAGGGAATCGGAGTATATTTTACAAATCTGAATTACGGACGGATCGATTTCGCGATCCTGGAAGACAGGAAATTCAAATCCGCCCCTGCCCTCGCGCTGCCGGATGCGAAGGTAGTTAACGGTTTTTCACAAAACCGCTATATAAGTGGAAGGAGCCTTGACAATGCAGAAGCCTCTCTTATCGGGGAAAGACAACTTACATTTCTAGATGGATGGACCGGTGACTGGAAAAATGCAGATATGAAGGCTGTGATCAGCCAGACCATTTTCGCAAACCTTTCGACCTATCCGGATACTTTCCTGACAGATGCTGGTACCCCGCTATTGGCCGCTCCTCCTCAGGGAGTAATTCCTGAGCGTTATCGTAAAGCTAAAGACATGGATTCGAATGGCTGGCCCCAGAGCGGAAGGGATGAGGCCCTGAAAGTGATCAGGAAAGGTTTTGCCACAATGATCGCTGGCGATCAGCACCTGGGATCGCTTGTCCAGATGGGTACCGATACATGGGATGATGCCGGCTATTCCTTTTGTGTACCTGCCATCGGCAACCTCTGGCCAAGACGCTGGTTCCCTCCCGAAGCAGGTCTCGACAAAGCCGAAGGGATGCCGGATTATACCGGTAAATATTTTGACGGTTTTGGCAACAGGATGAATGTCTGGGCGGTTGCTAATCCGGTCCAATCCGGGAAGGAACCAGGAGCCTTATATGACAAATCGGTCGGGTATGGAATCATTAAATTCAATAAAGCAGAGGGCAGGATCACTTTCGAATGCTGGAAAAGCGATGCGGATCCGGCAGATCCGGGAAATGGATTGTACCCGGGTTGGCCAAAAACGATCAGCATGCTGGATAATTACAGCAGACCAGTAAGAACCTGGTTGCCAAACTACCAGGTAAACGGTTTGACACACCACCCCGTCTTCCAGGTGATGGATGAGGAAAGCGGCGAAGTATTGTATACGGTCAGGGTACCCGGAAATACCTACCAGCCGGGCGTATTCAGCTATGGTGGTGAATACACAGTAAGGATCGGGGATCCGGACACAGACAACTTCCAGGAAATTGAACATGTAAAATCCAGATACCTGAAGAACGAAGAGATCGTAGAAGTGAATTTCTGAAAGTCCGGGGAAACTAAAGGGATGAAACAGGAAGTCTTGTGCTTTCGGGTACTAACTTGTCTGTATCTGCTCAGAATAAGGCTTGGAAAAGTTTTAGAGTTTAACTTATTAAATTAGTCAGGGAAGAAAAAGCAACTTGTTCATGATCGAACTTAGCGAAAAGCAAATAAATGAAATTGCTGAATGGCTGGATGTGGGACATATCTGCTATATCAGAATAACAACAGGTGAAATAATCACCAAAATGGATCCTGATCACTGGCCGAATTCGGAATCACAGTTTTTTGATGATGAAGACTTTGAAAATCCGGATTCATATAATGATGATTACATCGAAATCACTCCAATGCAAACTCACGAGTCGTTTTCTATAATGGAATCTTTTATTGAAACTGTTACTGATATAAAACTGAAATCACTTTTGTACGTTGCTATAAGTCGTAAAAGACCATTCGCCAATTTTAAGAATATAATTGATCAATCCGGGTCTTTCCGACAGGACTGGTTTGATTATAAAAAGTTGAAACTCATCGAGTATGTTAAAAATGAAATACCTTCAGACATAACTGATTAGGCTGGAATTACAATCCATACCCGAAAAGTAATGTTGTAAACCACATCCAATGTTTACCTATCCTCCAATGGTTCACTGCATACCAATTTAGCAAGTGATTTAAAGCCTAAAACTTGAATATGGAAAATATTTTAAAAAAAGTACGTGAAGAACTTATTGCTCAAATTGACGAGAAAACAAAAGCGAACAGTCAATATTTTTTCAAAGAGAGGATAAAAGCCTATGGCGTAAAGGTGCCGGCTGTACATAAAATCAGCAGGGAAACTTTCAAATTCATTAACACTGCATCAAAATCCGAGATTTTCGATTTATGTACTGAACTGTGGCAATCAGGTTTCATTGAAGAATCAATTATTGCATGCAATTGGTCTTACTATTTACGTAAAAAATACGAGCCTGGAGACTATAAAATATTCGAAAAATGGATCAGTGAGTATTTAAATAACTGGGCTACCTGTGATACACTTTGTAATCATACAGTTGGAACTTTCATCGAGATGTATCCTGATTTCATTCATAAGTTGAAGGATTTTGCAAAATCAGGGAACAGATGGATGCGCAGGGCATCTGCTGTAACGCTGATAATTCCTGCAAGAAAAGGGAAATTCCTGAAGCATATTTTGGAGATTGCCGATATTTTACTTTTAGATAAAGATGACCTCGTACAAAAAGGATATGGGTGGATGTTAAAAGCTGCAAGCGAGGCAAATCAACATGAAATATTTGATTATGTAATTAAGAATAAAACGGTAATGCCCCGGACCTCATTAAGATATGCCATAGAAAAAATGCCAAACGATTTAAAAGCTATAGCAATGGAGAAGTAATTCCATTATTTATAAATCAGACGAAATAAATTGGGTCCGGCGTTACCATCAGCTATATTGTTAAGAAAGTTTTCATTGCTATGGCAGCTTTGGGAAATCGCGATTGACTCATTTTATTTACGACAGAAACAGTCTTATAACTTCGATAGAATTACCAGCTGAGATAAAAAACGGGGATTAATCCAAAACAAAGAAGGTAAATTTTTCCTGATTACGTCAAATAATAACTCAATTACGGTATATATGAATCAATGGTGCTCAGGTCAATACTGACGCTCCAAATGCACTCCCTCCAGGTATTCAAGTGTTGTAATAATCTTCGCGTAGGAACGAAGCGTAGCAAGGGTGGACAAGTGTACATCCGAGGCAGCGACAAGCTTATCCCCGTATTTAAGATTCCTCGTCGCACAGGCATCTTCGACCACGATACAATTATAACCCAGGTCAGCTGCAGCCCTTGTGGCGGCTTCCATGCACATGTGTGTTTGCATGCCACACAGAACAAGTTCCATGATAGAATTTGCCTTGAGTATACTGTCAAGTGAAGTACCCAGGAAAGCATTTACTTCGTTTTTAGTTAACACATATTCATCATTTAATGGCTTTACCAGATCATAAATTTCTCCACCCGGCGAATAATTGTGCCTTACGTGGAGAACAAGGTCATCCCTTTCCCTGAAATGATCCAGGAGGATTCCGGCATTTGACGCCGCTTTTTCAGGATCAACCAAAGCCATGTCCCCACCCGGAAAATAAAAATACTGGATATCTATTATAAGCAGGGCCTGTTCCTGGGCCAGTATCCTTTCCAGGTTAATACAGGAAAGTAAAAAAGCAATGGCAACAGACAAGAATATACCGGAACTTCTCATAAAAAGTAATTTCTTCTAAAGGTAAATAAAAACAAGTCCTTATCATAATGATAAAATGATTAAAACTATATTTTAAATATATACCCCCTTTTTTTTAAGGGTTATATTGTATTTTATTGTTTATTTTTAATTCTTATCCCCTTATTTTTAGGGGTTGTTGAAATTATTTTAGCTATTTTTTGATTTTTTACCCTAAAATATTTGGGGGTTAAAAAGTTTAGTTATAGTTTTGCTTCGAATTTTAATTATAAACCTGTTAAAACTTACATTATGAAAGCAATTGTACATTCTTCGCGATATTTCGTAATCGCAATAGCTATTTTTATTGGATCTGTTAACTTAATCGCGCAGGATGAATCCAGTTCATCATTTGATGCCGGGGCAGATATCGTCAGTAATTATATATGGCGTGGTACCAAATTCGGAACCGGTCCTGCAGTTCAGCCTTTTGTTGAATTCTCCGCGGGTAATTTTACCATCGGGTCATGGGGATCTTTCGGAGTAACCGATAATGAGGCTGCAGAAGCTGACCTTTACCTGTCCTACGGATTTGATTTCGGCTTAAGTCTTGGCCTGACAGATTATTATTATCCTGGCACACCCTATACAGACTGGAGTTCAACTGATTCAACCGGATCGCATGGTTTCGAGATCAATGCCGGGTATGAGATCGGCGGCTTATCCATAGGCGCAAATTATATGTTGAACCAGGCTGGTGCTGCGGGTACTGCTGGTGGTGACATGTATTTCGAACTCGGGTACGGATTCGAATCAGTTAGTGTATTTGTTGGTGGTGGTAACGGATGGCACTCTTCTACCGGTGATTTTGCATTGTGCAATATCGGGATGACTGTATCAAAAGAGATCGGGATCAGTGAGAAATTTTCTCTGCCGCTTAGTGGTTCAGTAATATTCAACCCTGACAAAGACCAGTTCTACGTGGTAGTTGGTGTCTCTTTCTAGTAAAAAATTGAAACAATAAAATTTTCTGAAATGAAAAAAATTGAAGCAATAATAAGAAAAACCAAGTTTGATGAAGTTAAGGAAGCGCTTCATGATAATGGTATAGAATTCTTCTCATTCTGGGAAGCCAGGGGAGTTGGAATGGCTCGGCAGAGTCGGGTTTATCGTGGTGTAGCCTATGATACAAGCTCTATTGAAAGGATATTTCTCTCAATCGTGGTCAGGGATGTCAACCTGAAGAAAACTATCTCAACCATTGTCGAAGCTGCAAGAACCGGGCAGGTTGGGGATGGAAAAATATTTGTTTCCAGTATTGATGAGAGTGTCAGGATCAGGACTGGAGAGGAAGGGGACGAATCTCTTTACATTAAGGATTAACAAATAGTATTATCAATATTAAAAGAAAGAATCATGGAAGGAATAAATATATCAATTGATACCATTTGGATCCTTGTGGCAGCATGCCTTGTAATGTTCATGCAGCCTGGGTTTGCGATGGTTGAAGCAGGTTTTACGCGTACAAAGAACACTGCTAACATTCTTATGAAAAACCTGATGGACTTTGCCATTGGCTCACTGGCATTCTGGTTCATCGGTTATACGCTCATGTATGGAGAAGATATCGGTGGATTTATGGGAAAAGTATCGCTCTTCTTTGGAACTGATGCTATCGATGGTGTGCCTGAGAAGGCATCCCTGATGTTCCAGACTGTATTTGCTGCCACTGCGGCAACAATCGTATCCGGGGCAGTGGCTGAAAGAACCAAATTTTCAGCTTACCTGATATTCAGCCTGGCAATAACTGTTCTCATTTACCCTATATCGGGTCACTGGGTATGGGGAGGCGGATGGTTATCTGAACTAGGTTTCCACGATTTCGCTGGTTCAACAGTTGTGCATTCCGTAGGAGCCTGGGTTGGCTTAATGGGCGCAGCACTTTTAGGTCCACGCTTAGGAAAATATGGAAAAGACGGTAAACCAAAAGCAATACCGGGATCAAACCTTGTACTGGGTGCTTTGGGGGTATTCATCCTTTGGTTTGGCTGGTTCGGATTCAACCCCGGTTCACAGCTTGCTGCTGCCGGTGAGGACAATGCCATAGCCATATCTCATATCTTTATTACAACCAACCTGGCTGCTGCTGCCGGAGCTGTAACGGTAATGTTCATTACATGGATAAAATACAAGCGCCCGGGCCTCTCACTTACACTTAACGGTGCACTGGCAGGTTTGGTTGCAATAACAGCCGGATGCGATGCAGTTAGCCCCGGAGGTGCAGCTATCATAGGTGTAATTGCCGGATTTGTACTTGTATTCGGTGTTGAATTCATTGAAAAAGTCCTGAAAGTGGATGATCCAGTTGGTGCAGTTAGTGTTCATGGATTAAGCGGTGCTGCCGGAACCCTGCTCGTTGGACTTTTCAGTACATCAGGCGGATTATTTTACGGACATGGTGCCAGCCTGCTTGGTGCCCAGGCTATTGGTGTTCTTGCAGTTGCTGCATGGGCCATGGGACTTGGATTCCTTCTCTTCTTTATACTGAAGAAAACAATTGGAATCCGTGTCAGCAAAGTTATCGAAGAAGAAGGTCTGGATATTTACGAACACGGGGAATCAGCCTTTAACTAAAATACTCTACTTAACCTGATATAAATGGTAGAAATGAAGGCGGTGCCGGGAATGGCACCGCCTTTTTTATGTTCAGAAGTGGACAGTAAGAAAACAGCTTAATCCGCTTGAATCGCTATCTCCTGAGGAAAATTCACAAATTCCAGCCGCACTAAAGAATCGTGCCCTCCTTTAAAATCCGACCAAATGATTCACCTTTTGCTCCAAGAGAAGAATATTCTATATTTGAATGTTGCATCGGTCCTGGTTTGAAAATGATAAACACCTAAATCTTAAATATGAAAAGCTTAAGTTCCTTAATCCTCGGTATGATTATCGTCTGCTCTGCATGCAGCTCTGAGAAACCGGATGTTCCTGTCTTTAAAAACAATGAAGAGATAGTGATTACAAAAAGTGTATTAAAGGATAAAATCATGGGTGGCTGGGCCGGACAGGTCATTGGCTGCACCTATGGGGGGCCGACTGAATTCAGGTTCAAGGGGACCATGGTTCCTGACGACCATTTCATCCAGTGGTATGATGGCGTGATTAAATGGTGGTATGAAAATGCCCCAGGCTTATATGACGATGTATATATGGATCTCACGTTCGTGGATGTCTTTGAAAAGGAAGGTCTTGATGCCCCTGTCGAATCATTTGCAAAGGCCTTTGCATACGCGGAATATAATTTATGGCACGCAAACCAGGCTGCACGATATAATATCCTCAATGGTATAATGCCTCCGTCATCCGGCAATTGGATAAATAACCCCCATGCCGATGATATCGATTTCCAGATCGAAGCAGACTTCGCCGGGATCATGTCGCCCGGCATGGTAAATACAGCAACAGGCCTCAGTGATGGAATAGGGCATATAATGAATTACGGCGATGGATGGTATGGAGGTGTTTATGTTGCAGCAATGTACGCCCTGGCATATATTTCAAACGATGTCGAATTCGTTGTTAAGGAAGGACTCAGGGCAATCCCGGAAAATAGTAGTTTTTATAAATTAATGTCGGATGTTATTCACTGGTACGAAGAATACCCGGACAACTGGAAAATGACCTGGTTCCGAACCCAGGAAAAATGGGCCTCGGAGGTTGGATGCCCTGATGGAGTTTATGCAGATTTCAATATCGATGCCAAGATAAATTCTGCCTATATAATCATCGGACTTCTTTATGGAAAAGGTGATTTTGGGGAATCAGTGCGCATAAGTACTTTATGCGGCCAGGACAGCGATTGCAACCCTGCTTCCGCTGCCGGGATACTTGGTGTGATGAAAGGTTATTCGAATATACCCGATGAATGGAAACTCGGACTGACTGAAGTGGAGGATATGGAATTTAAATATACAGATATATCACTGAATGATGCTTACGCTTATAGTTTCAGGCAGGCAATGGAGATCATTGAAAGAAATTCCGGAACCTCAAGCGGGAATGATGTAATGATTAAATACCAGGAACCTGTCTCTGTGAGGTTTGAAGAAGGATTTACCGGTCATTTCCCTGCTGAATACAGGGATATTTACCAAAAATTATCCGCAGAAAAAACGAACCTGAGTTTTCAGTTTGAAGGAGTGGGCTTTGTGGTAAATGGTGAAAGTAAAAATGAAAAGGATTATGAATACATTGCTAATATTGAAGTACATATTGACGGGAAACTGCATGAAAAAGCAGGATTGCCTGTAAAATTTGCCACAAGGAGGCACGAAGTGACCTGGGCTTATAACCTTGAACCAGGGAAACACATCGTTGAAATCAGGCTTTTAAATCCTGCTCCATCAGCTGAAGTAAGGGCAAACAAAGTCATTGTTTACTCAAATAAAAAGGAAAAAAGGGTGAGGCCAGGGATCGAGGTGATCAATAATGAGTGAGACAAGGAATATCTTAAATTTTCGAATACGGGTATCAGGCAGGCAAAGCACAATAGGGATCATGTGACAGCAAAGGTAAAAACTGGCTTCAAAACGAAATTCCTGAATTAATACATGGATAAAATCTGTAATAAAACAATTTTCCGGTTTATACTTCCATTCTGTCTTTCAATCAGTTCGATTGTATCTGCGCAGTATATGAACTTTATATACAAAACGATAGATACGGTAGAGTTAGGATTGAACATCTATTATCCAAATGGGGAAATCCCTTCCTCACCTACCCCGGCCATCGTATTCTTTTTTGGCGGGGGCTGGGTACAGGGTGGTCCGGATCATTTTGCCGGTCAGTGCGAATACCTTGCGTCGCTCGGTATTATTGCTATAGCAGTGGATTACAGAACCTATTCGAAGTATGGGACAAGTCCTTTGGAATGCATTTCTGATGCAAAATCGTCAATAAGGTGGATACGGGCAAACAGCAGCAGGCTAAGGATAGATCCTGGTATGCTTGTAGCAGCAGGAGGCTCTGCCGGAGGCCATCTGGCTCTTTGCTGTGCTTTGATCGAAGGATTTAGTGATAGGCAGGATGACCTTTCAATATCTACAATACCAAATGCGCTCGTATTATTCAACCCGGTAGTAAATACTACGAAAAGCGGATACGGCTATGAAAGATTCGGAGAATATGCCACAGAGGCCTCTCCACTGATGCATCTAAAGCCTGGTTTACCTGCTGCACTTATTTTTCATGGAACTGAAGACCAGCTCGTCCGTATTGAAGAGATCAGGGCCTTTTCAGAAATAGCAGAAATAAATGGAGATAACTGCTCACTTATTGAATATCCCGGAAGAGGTCACGGATTTTTCAACAGGCGTGGGGACGATGAGGAGGATTATTGGAAAACCCTTATGGAAACCGAAAACTTCCTTAGAGACAGGAAGTTCCTGCCACCCCTGGTACCCAAATCTTCAATTGATTAAGCACTATCTGCTTTCAATTCATAAGTTATTAACGTTAATTGAGCGTTAATTTATAATTATTTTAGTTTTCTAACTTTTGATTCGAAGTTTTTAATATGTATCTTTGCGACTGAATGAAGAGCATAAAACACCATAATACAAGGCACGTCAGGAGGATTGCGAAAAGAGATCGACAATCCGGGTGATAAATGGTATAACTGAATTTAAGCAGACCGTTCCCGGATAAGAAAATTTGGAACGGTCTTCTTTTTAATACGAACACTAAATATGAGAAGTGAACGCCCAAAGCAACAGGGACTTTACAGTCCGGAATTCGAGCATGACAATTGCGGCATAGGATTCGTAGTCCATCTTAAAGGAGTAAAATCACATTCAATTATTCAACAGGGACTGGAAGTTTTGGTGAATATGACCCACAGGGGTGCTGAGGGAGCAGACAGCAAGACCGGGGACGGGGCCGGAATTCTCATGCAAGTGCCGCGTGATTTCTATCTAATGCAGGGATATTCAATTCCTAAGGCCGGACAATTCGGAACCGGGCTTGTATTTCTGCCAAGGGATAACTCAGCCGCCAGGGAATGTGAAGATATTCTTGTTCAGATCATTAATGACGAGGGTGTTGATTTCATTGCTTTCAGGGATGTACCCTGCGACAATTCAATACTGGGTGATATAGCACGGGCAGCTGAACCAAAAATAAAGCAGATCCTTGTTGGTGGCAGCAAGATGGAACAGGATGTACTGGAAAGGAAACTTTATATCATCCGTAAAAGGGCTGAAAAATATATCAGGGAATCCACTGTCAAACAAAAGAACTTCTTCTATATCCCAAGCCTCTCTACAAAAGTACTGATCTATAAAGGAATGTTCACCAGTGAGCAACTGGGAGAATATTTCCTTGACCTGCAGGACAAGAGGCTTGACAGCGCAATTGCCCTGGTGCACTCGAGATTCAGCACCAACACTTTTCCAAGCTGGGACCTGGCGCAGCCTTTCCGTATGCTTGCACACAATGGTGAGATCAATACGGTGAAAGGAAACAGGTTCTGGATGGCTGCAAGGGAATCCATCCTGAAATCGGATAAATTGGGAGATCTCGAAAAAATCTACCCTGTTATTGAACCAAATAAAAGCGATTCCGCCTCCCTTGACAATGTCCTTGAATTCCTTGTTATGAGTGGAAAATCCCTCCCCTATGCCATGGCAATTCTTATACCTGAATCGTGGAATGATAAAAACCCGATATCGCGGGAACTAAAGGCTTTCTACCAGTACCATTCAACATTCATGGAGCCCTGGGACGGTCCTGCTTCTCTGCTTTTCTCTGATGGACGCTATATCGGAGGCACACTCGACCGTAATGGACTTCGCCCCTCAAGGTACATGATCACTAAAAACGACGTGATGGTCATGGGCTCAGAAGTCGGGGTTCAGTCATTTCCTCCAGAAGAGATCCGTGAAAAGGGACGATTAAGGCCAGGTAAACTCTTAATGGTCGACACCCAGGAAGGAACGCTTAAATATGATGCGGAAATAAAGGAGCAGCTTGCCAAAGAATATCCCTATATCGACTGGATCAAGGAAAATATGGTGAGCCTTGAGAAAATTGAACCCGGGCAGAAAGCCTCTACAGACCTCGGAGAAAAATACAAAATATTTGAAAAGGTATTTAATTATTCCAGTGAAGATATTGAAAAGATCATTTTACCTATGGCAACAACTGCCAAGGAGCCAATTGGCTCGATGGGAAATGATGCCCCTCCTGCCGCGATATCTGAACGGCCATACAGACTTTTTAACTATTTCAGGCAACTCTTCGCCCAGGTAACAAATCCTGCAATCGACCCGATAAGGGAAGAGCTGGTGATGTCGCTTTCAGGTTACCTGGGATCCATCCAGACCAACCTCCTGGAGACACAGCCGGATCATGTTAAAATGGTGAAATTCAAAACGCCGGTAGTTACCAATACTACATTTGAACTGATCAAGCGTTTGAGTTACAAGGGCTTTTCCTCAGCAAGCATTCCAATGCTGTTTCAGGCAGACCTTGGTGCTGAAGGCCTCAGAACTGCTGTTGATGAGATGTGCAGGCTTGCCGAGAAGGCAGTGGATGATGGAAAAAACTATATTATCCTGACCGACAGGGGAATTTCGGAAAAATTAGCACCGATACCTTCCATAATGGCAGTTTCAGCTGTTCACCACCACCTGATCAATAAGAGGAAAAGAATGCAGATCGACATTGTTGTTGAGTCCGCAGAGCCAAGAGAAGTCATGCATTTTGCCTTGCTTTTTGGTTTTGGAGCAAGCATCATCAATCCTTACATGTGCTTTGCAACAATTGAAAAACTGGCAAAGGAGAAAAAGATGCAGATGGATTATGACAGGGCCGAGTGGAACTACCTGCATGCCATTGAAAAAGGACTTCTTAAGATCCTTTCAAAAATGGGGATCTCGACTCTGAGAAGTTACCGTTCTTCCCAGATCTTTGAAGCGATCGGTATCGACAAGGCTGTAATTGACAAGTACTTTGAGGGAACATCTTCAAGGCTCGGCGGTCTTGGACTTGAGGAGATATGCAGGGAAATACTGATCCCCTTCAACAACGCCTTCAATCCGGATCCTCTGAACGGGGAACTGACCGACGGTGTTTATCACTACAGGAAAAACGGGGAACAGCATGCCTGGAACCCTGAATCCATTGCTTTGTTGCAATGGGCAACGAGAAACAATAACTACGCCAAGTTCAAGGAGTATAGTGCCATTGTTGACAGGGATACAAAAGTGCCGGGCTTCCTGCGGGGATTGCTTGATATCAAAAGAGCACCGATAGACATTGAAAAGGTTGAACCGGTTGAGAATATAATGAAACGCTTTGTTACCGGTGCCATGTCCTATGGCTCAATCAGCAGGGAGGCACATGAATCCCTTGCCATTGCCATGAACCGGATCGGCGGAAGAAGCAATACCGGTGAAGGAGGAGAAGATCCTGGCAGGTTTAAACGCTATGAGAACGGCGACCTGGCGCGAAGTGCAATTAAACAGGTTGCCAGCGGCCGCTTCGGGGTTACAACAGAATACCTTGTTAACGCTGATGAATTGCAGATCAAGATCTCCCAGGGTGCAAAACCGGGAGAGGGTGGACAATTGCCAGGACACAAGGTCGACCAGATCATTGCAAAGACCAGGTATTCTATACCGGGAATCACACTAATCTCTCCCCCACCACACCATGATATCTACTCCATAGAGGACCTGGCACAGCTTATATTCGACCTGAAGAATGTTAATCCCGATGCAAAGATCAGTGTCAAACTGGTTTCTGAAACCGGGGTTGGAACCATTGCTGCTGGAGTTGCCAAAGCTTCTGCCGACCTTATAACGATAAGTGGAAGTGAAGGAGGTACAGGTGCCAGTCCAAGTTCGTCCATCAAACATGCCGGACTGCCCCTGGAAATGGGCCTCACAGAAACGCAGCAGGTCCTGGTTATGAACAACCTAAGGAAAAAGGTTGTGCTACAGGCAGACGGACAGTTAAAAAATGGCCGCGATGTTATCATGGCGGCATTAATGGGAGCAGAGGAATTCGGATTCGCTACCGCAGCCCTGATCGTACTGGGATGTGTGATGATGCGTAAATGTCACCTGAATACCTGTCCTGTGGGAGTAGCTACCCAGGATAAAGACCTGAGAAAACGCTTTAACGGAAGTGCTGATTATGTTGTGAACTACTTTACTTTTATTGCTGAGGAGGTCAGGGAATACCTTGCCCAGCTAGGTTTCGAAAAATTTGAGGATATTGTTGGCAGGGCCGATCTGCTTGTAAGGGATGAATCTGTTTCTAACTGGAAGAGTAAAACATTGGATCTTAGTCCATTGATGTTTGTTCCGGAAGAAGCCAAAGTAAATCCAAGGAGATGGACAGAAGCACAGCACCATAAAATTGAAACTGTTCTTGACCAGGAGCTGATCCTGAAAGCTGCTGGATCGATCGAAAATGGAGAGCCTCTGACCTTACACCTTCCGATTAAAAATACCGACCGGGCTACCGGGGCAATGCTTTCAGGAAAGATAGCAAAGAAATACGGAGCTGAAGGTTTGCCCGATGGTACAATAAAATGCAGATTTGCAGGTTCTGCAGGTCAGAGCTTCGGAGCATTCCTTACAAAAGGCCTGGAGTTTTACATTGAAGGCGACACCAACGACTACCTGGGCAAAGGGCTGTCGGGTGGCAGAATAGTGGTTGTTCCGCCAACAGGAACAACTTTCGAGGCAAACAAAAATATTATCATTGGAAATACTGTCCTCTACGGGGCGACCCAGGGCGAGGCATATATTTCCGGTATGGCAGGAGAAAGATTTGCAGTAAGGAACAGTGGTGCAACAGCCGTTGTTGAGGGTGTTGGTGACCATGGCTGCGAATATATGACAGGTGGTCGTGTAGTTGTCCTTGGTGAGATCGGAAGGAATTTTGCTGCCGGAATGAGTGGTGGAGTAGCCTATGTACTCAATGAAAGCGGTAATGTAGACTATTTTTGCAACCTGGGAATGGTGGAATTGTCCCTTCTCGATGAACAATCCGATGTAAGGGAATTAACCGAGCTTATTTCCAGACATTATGAACATACTGGAAGTAAAATTGCAGAAAAGATCCTCTCAGACATTAACTATTATATTCCAAAATTTTTGAAAATCATTCCGTTTGAATACAAAAAAGTACTCCAGGAACAAAAAATTGAGGAGCTGAACAGGAAAATTTCTGAAGTCGAGAAAGATGTGGAGCATATTTCCACAGACTAATTAAATGCATTTAGAACGTAAAGAAATCTGATATGGCTGATCCAAAAGGATTCATGAAAGTTGCCAGAAAGGAAGCAGGGAACCGTCCCATTCATGAACGAATTGCTGATTATAGCGAAGTTGAACAGGTATTGAATAGCGAGGACAGGGCATTGCAGGCCTCCCGATGTATGGATTGTGGCATTCCCTTCTGCCAGTGGGGTTGCCCTGTAGACAACCTGATCCCGGATTGGAACGATAAACTGTATAAAGGTGACTGGAAAGCAGCAATTGACCTGCTCCAATCAACAAATAATTTCCCGGAATTTACCGGGAGAATTTGCCCTGCACCCTGTGAACACTCCTGCGTGTTAAACATCGGGCAAACTCCGGTTACGATCAGGGAAAATGAGGTTGCAATTGTTGAAAAAGCTTTTGCTGAAGGATATTTAAAACCTCAGATTCCTGCGAAAAGAACCGGAAAAAAAGTGGCGGTAATAGGTTCGGGTCCTTCAGGTATGGCTGCAGCAGATCAGCTTAACAAGGCAGGTCACACTGTAACCCTTTTTGAAAAAGATGAAAAAGCAGGAGGCCTTTTGCGTTTTGGAATCCCTGATTTCAAGCTTAACAAATGCACCATCGACCGGAGGTTAAAGCTGATGCAGGAAGAAGGTATAGAGATCAAATGCAATATGGAAATTGGGAAAGATATTTCCGCTGAAGAACTTATAAGCACTTTTGATGCAGTGTGTCTGACCATAGGTGCAATGAAGCCGCGGGATCTCCCCGTTCCCGGAAGGGACCTTGACGGAGTACATTTCGCAATGGATTTTCTTACCCAGCAAAACCGTGTGGTAGCCGGAGCCACCATACCCTACGATTCTATTATCTCAGCAAAGGATCGTGATGTGCTGGTCATTGGGGGTGGAGATACTGGTTCCGATTGTGTTGGTACATCCATTCGACAGAAAGCGAAGAGCGTAACCCAGATCGAAATCCTTCCCAAACCCCCGGAACAGAGATCATCTGATAACCCATGGCCCTATTATGGTAAGATAATGAAAACTTCCACTTCACATGAAGAAGGATGTGAGCGACGCTGGAACATTTCAACTGTAAAATTCAATGGAGTTCAGCAAAGAGTGGTTTCTGTTGATATTGAGCAGGTAAGCTGGGAGCTTGTCAACGGAAGTTATTCCATGAAAGCTGTTACGGGAAGCAGGGAAACAATCCCGGCTGACCTTGTGCTTCTTGCAATGGGTTTTGTACACCCTGTACTGGACGGAATCGTGGCTCAGCTAGGACTGAATCTTTCAGATCGCAAGAACATCAAAGTAGCAAAGAATCACCAGACCAATATCGAAAATGTATTTGCCGCCGGTGATGCGATTTCCGGAGCAAGCCTTGTGGTAAGTGCGATCGCAAGTGGCAGAAGGGTCGCAAAAAGTGTAACTGATTATTTATTGGACAAATAGTTATTTACCTTTTAAAATGGCTAACAGAACCGGTCCCTTTGCTGTAATGGTGTCGGCCCCGGTAAGATCACCCGGCATTTCCCCGATGGCAAAACCCTGATATTTGTTACCATAAACATCCTCCCTGTCAGGTGTTGGATGTGCAGGTATGTTGTCTCCGGTTTCTTCTATCCAACTGTCGAGCAACATCCTGCAGTCAGTTAATATCCTGCTGTATTGATCATCATCGGCCAGATTCCTGAACTGGAAGGGATCAGTGACCACATTGTACAATTCCTCCCTGGGCCTGGGTACCTTGAATATATCCTCCTGTTCCGGAGCTGTCAGTCC
>CAYSAH010000024.1:0-8404 GCA_964428945.1 uncultured Bacteroidaceae bacterium
TAGCGCTATCCCACACCTCAAGCAAGCATGGAAATTTTAGGTTTTTAGCCTCTTAATTAAGATATGGTCGAATTTGTTACCCTTTTCATCCTTTATCTAGGTTGGCTGACTGAGGGCATTCACGCTTTGCTGCACGGTGCCCAGGAAAGGGTCCAGGCTGAGGGTATCCATGCCTGCTTTATTGTAGACCGTGCTCAGGGTACCCCCGTTTCCGCTAACTGATTTGCCCGACCCGGTGGAAGAGTGATCGAAAAAATGATACACTTGGAATAGGTTTTAGGGTTAATATTCTGTTGGCTTATGTCAAAGATAAAACCATTACCATGAAAAAGTCAAGTAAAAAATATTAACAGCTAACTATTTATAAACCAATTATATATATATAGATGCATACATATATATGTTAAAGGATAAGTCTAGCGCTTCATGAGTTCTTGCTAAGAGGAAATTCTGAGGAAAGATGATATAGAGAAACAAGAAAATAAAATTACGAAGACTGTACTTTCAGCAATGCCACCCTGCCCATCCCGAAAAATCTTGAATTCGCTTTCTGCGAATTCGTAATTTTCCGAGGATCCTCGAATTCGTAAACAATTTGCTCAAGCAAATTGAACGAATTCGGGACTGCCCTTTGTAGACCGGTTCAGACCTTTTATTCCGAACTGCTGAGCTTATCAATAGAAGTCAGCTCCAATCTTCTGAACTCAACTTCGGAACCTTCCGCCTGCAAGGCAATCTGGCCCTTGCTTGCGGTACAATCATAACCGTAGTTCACAAGGTTGTCATTTACCCAGACCTTTACTTCGTTTCCAAGGCACTCAATGATCATATGGTTCCACTCACCCACCGGGTTTTCAGAATCATCCGTCAGGTTTTTGATATTACGACCCTTGCCTTCAGTGATGCCCCAGTTTTCTTTTGGTCCTCGCCTGTTTTCCATGCTGTCAACGGTAATGTCTTCGACAATGCACCAGAAATCTCCGGCGTTCAAATGCTGCATCTGTACTTCCAGTGATTTGGGGAACATTCCGTAGAGAGCTCTTGGTGTGCTCGCATGTACCAGCACACCACAGTTTCCGGG
Source organism: uncultured Bacteroidaceae bacterium (assembly GCA_964428945.1). Classification (GTDB taxonomy): domain Bacteria; phylum Bacteroidota; class Bacteroidia; order Bacteroidales; genus M55B112. The sequence continues at coordinate 1,082 of CAYSAH010000024.1, forward strand.
TTCACCGGCAAAGCGGTATTCAACTTCCAGCCTGTAATTTTGGAAAACAGAATCCGTGACCAGGTGTCCCCCGGGAGTTCCCAGGCTAACCAGCATACTGTCCCTCACAATAAAGGGATTGAGCGTATCCGGATTCTCATCCATGGCGGGAACATCCACATGCCAGCCGGCCAGGTCCATGCCATTGATCAGGCATATGGTTTTGGGTTCAGTGTTCTTCACAGAGCAGGAGCAAAGAATGATTACAAAAAGAAAGAGGGTGGTTTTCATGATCTGATATTTTATTGTTAAGTGATGTTTATTTTATGAAACCAGAACTAATAATTGAGCCATTCATTTAACCATTGAAGGAGGAGTTAATCTGTCATTTTCGGAAAAATTACCCTGAGCGTAAAAATACTTTAATTTTACAGAATGAAATAAAAATTTCCCTAATGTCAGATGCCTTCGGGTTATCGAATAGAAAAAATTACCTTTAAGTACTGAAATAGTAAGAATGGCGGAATAAATACATATCCTGAGATGGACAAGGAAAAGGAAAAAGAACAGCCCAACAATCCATTGCACGGATTAAGCCTGAAAAGTATTTTGGAAAAACTTGTAAGTGATTATGGGTGGGAAAAACTGGGAAAGAAAATCAACATTCGTTGCTTTAATTATGACCCCTCGATAAACTCCAGCCTGAAATTTTTAAGGAAAACACCATGGGCAAGGGAGGAAGTTGAAAAGCTCTATCTCAGATCGATCCGTAAAAACTGAAAGATATGATCCCTTGGGCCGGATATTCCTTATTTCTATTCCATTATTATTAGAGAACCTCACCGCGGCTGCCAGGCAAAATTATTTAATCAGGGATCCGTTCCTGAACTATTTGTCCTTTAATATTGTTTTGATAGGATAAAACCAAAAAAAAATATCGGGATGAGAGAGGTAATGCTAATACTACATTTTACAGGCCTTGCAATGGGCGTCGGAACCAGTTTTGCAATGATGTTCCTGGGTCTTACAAGTTCCAAAATGGATAAAGAAGAGGCGCTTAAATTCAAAATCAGGACAACATCAATCGGAACAATGGGCCATATTGGGCTTACCTTGCTGGTACTTTCAGGCGGGTATTTAATGACACCGTACTGGAGCAGGCTGGCTTCTTCACCTGTTCTCATAACCAAGCTTGTCCTTGTGCTCGTGCTGGGCGCACTTATAGGCATCATAAGTGCAATGGCGAAAAAAGCAAAAAAGGACAATGCAGAATTATATTTGAAAAAAATTGATCTTCTTGGAAAGTTTTCGCTTGTTACAAGTCTGGCTATTATAGCCCTTGCCATATACTTTTTTCGCTAAGCGATCTGGCCTGGATCCGGCAAAACCAAAACTGATGTTTCCAGCACATGGTCCTTCCAACCTCAGGATACTACATGTTTAATTATCAGGCGAAAAAACAGGAAAATTATCCTTTTTTTTAAATGAATATTTCTATTCCTGTTAACAGGCACTGAAAAATCATTGCTTTGAAAAATTGGATTTATTGTTGAAGCATTGGTAAATTTCATAATACATTCTTAAGCAGCTTTTAATCTAAGTATGGTTCAAATCTGCTCAAATTGTTTTTCCTTTTGTGTTTCCCCGTAAATAACCCTAACTTTACTTGTACCGATATTATAAATTCAACCTGGATTTTTGCCACCCCGATATATGAAGCGAGAATTTATACTTATTTTTCTTTGCAGCCTTTTACTTCCTGCTTCTTCCCAGGATTGGAACCTGTTTGTAAAAAACCAGCCAGGCTATTACAGGCAGCAAGCTGGGATTACAAGCACAATTGAAGATTTCATCTGGGATTCAAGCTATATGAAGGAGCCAAACTCCCTGGTAATGCTGTTCAATGCAAAATCGGAGTTGAATGATCTGTGTAACTCGGTTCTGATGGAGGAGATCGAGTATTTTGACTGGCTGCAGAATCCTGAAAAAATTAAATGTCTCATTCGCAACGGGGATTCAGTTCTTTACATCTGTGATCATTATTCTAAACAGGATACATTTATTTTTAAGCCTTTCAGTAAACCGGGCGACTCATGGCAAACAAACGGAATTCTTGTTGAATGTGACTCCGCCGGTAGTATGAATCTGTTTGGAACAAATGATTCAATAAAAAATTTTAAATTTTCAGGAAGCGGTTTCGATACCATAGATTTTGTCCTTTCAAAATCACATGGATTGGTGAGTTTCCTGCCGTTTAATGTGTTCTTCCATCATTCTGTCGCGAATGGATTTCCTCCCTATTTCGAATTGATCGGATATTCTTCTGAGGACCAATCACACGGATATAAGCGTCCTGACTTTTCTGATTTCTTTCATCTATCTGCCGGTGATCTGCTTTATTGGAGGAATTATTCAGTCCCTTACGAGATATGGGAGGAAGTAAGTATTACTTATTGTGTTGATTCTATTACCAGGGCCTTTATAACTTCGGATTCAGTTCATTACAATTTTGAGCGAAGGCACTATGATGAAAACGGGCATCTCTCCGGCAAGGTTGATTATTCAAGCTATTATTTGCGCAAGTTGGAAGGAAAAATATTGAGCAATGCAACAAGCAGTTTTGGTTTGCAGTTTGACCCGTATCAGTCCTCAGAAATATTTTATCTTAGCTCACTTTCCATGAAGATTGAGAACGGGGATACTGTTTCATATGCAGAATATACATTACCGGGATTGTTCCTGGATTTAATGTACTGCGAAATAGGTTTTATATACGATTATGACCTCACTGTACGGTATAATACAAGAGAAGGTCATGTTTTCACGGCATCCTACTCCTGGGGGGAGAGTTCCAGATCACTTATTGGCTCTGTTATTGATGGAGAAACATTCGGAGTTACCAATATCCCTGTAAATATTGATGATAGAGAATCACGGGACCTGCTCGTTTATCCAAATCCGGCTTCAGAAACCCTACATATCAGGCCCGGGGAAAGCCCGGTCCTCAAGGTTAAATTATACGACATGGCAGGCAATTTGATCCTTTCTGAACCTTACAGGGAGATGCTTGATATAAGTTACCTGAAAGGGGGAATTTACATCCTTGAACTAGTTTATACAAGCAAAGGTTCGTCTCAATTTAAAATTATTAAGGAATAGGGACCTTATCCTGAATGTATAAGACAGGGTGAAATGAATACTGTTCGCCTGGTCTCTGCAATCCCACCCCTCACTACCGTGATCTTGTCCCGGCTTACAGAAAAGCACAGGCAGGGGCCGGTTCCTCTGTTGCAGGTCTCTTTGTTTGACTTGCATCCTCCTTTCCTTTTACTATTTTTGAAGGAAATTAAAGGACCAATTGAATTACCCCGCGAATTTCGAAGATAAGATCGGTTTCACCAGGATCAGGGAACTGGTGAAAGAGAATTGCCTGTTCGAGCCCGGCAGGGAGATGATTAATGATCTTCGAATGCTCTGTTCTGCAGAACAGATCAGGGAACAACTGGACCTCGTAAATGAATTCAGGTTGATCCAGCTCAGTGATGAGGATTTCCCGATCCACCAGTTTCACGACAACAGGAAAGCGCTGCGAAAGGCAGCCATAGAAGGGACCTTCCTTGAAATAGAAGAAATAAACGGACTAGCCAGGAGCCTTGAATCTGTAAGGCTCATTGTTAGGTTTTTCGCCGGCAGGGAGGCAGATGATTACCCCAGGCTAAAGGAGCTGTGTTCCTCTGTAAAAATGTTCCCCTTCGTGACCGACCGTATAGGAAAAATTATAAACAGGCACGGGATGATCCGTGACAATGCATCCCCTGAACTTGTGCGGATCAGGAGAAGCATTGACTCAAAGCAGGCTGAAGTTGCCAGGGTGATGAACAGGATTCTCAAAAAGGCCCAATCTGAAGGATGGGTTGAGGAGGACATTGGAGCAACCCTGCGAAACGGGCGCCCGGTTATCCCCATAACAGCATCTCATAAAAGGAGTCTTGGCGGACTGGTACACGATGAATCGACCACAGGAAAAACGGTGTATGTTGAACCTGCAGAGGTGGTGGAACTCACCAACGATATTAAGGAACTTGAATATGCCGAGCGCAGGGAGATCATCCGGATACTTACCGACTTCACAAACGATGTTCGTCCTTACCTGGGGGAGCTCGAAGGGCTGCACGTATTTCTTGCTGTGATCGACAGCATCAGGGCCAGGGCACTGTTTGCGATAAGGATCAGGGCGATCCGTCCGGACCTGATGGAAGGCCCTGGTTTTGAGTGGATAGCGGCAGTGCATCCACTCTTGCTGCTGACCCTTCAACAAAGCGGAAGGGAAGTGGTGCCCTTATCCCTTGACCTGAACAACCAGGGAAGGATCCTGCTGATCTCCGGCCCGAATGCCGGAGGAAAATCGGTCTGCCTGCAAACGGTCGGCCTCCTTCAGTATATGCTGCAATCCGGGCTGCTCGTCCCGGTTGAGGAGAAATCCAGGTTCGGTATATTTTCCGGGATATTTATTGATATTGGCGATGAGCAATCCATTGACAATGACCTTAGCACCTACAGTTCACATCTTGTGAATATGAAATATTTTCTGAAAAACGCTTCATCGGAAACCCTGGTCCTGATTGATGAGTTTGGTACAGGAACTGAACCTATGCTTGGGGGTGCCATTGCCGAAGCGATACTTGAAAATCTCAACAGCTCCGGAACCTATGGGGTATTGACCACTCATTACACCAATCTGAAACATTTTGCTGCCTCGACTGAAGGAATTGTTAACGGGGCAATGTTGTTTGACAACCAGAAAATGCAGCCGCTTTACGAGCTCCAGGTCGGGAAACCCGGAAGCTCTTTCGCCTTCGAGATCGCCAGGAAAATTGGCCTGCCGGAAGATGTATTGAAAAATGCATCCGATAAAGTCGGACAGGACCATATCGACTTCGATAAGCACCTTCGGGATATTTTAAGGGACAAGAAATACTGGGAGAGGAAACGACAGAAGATTCGTGAGTCGGAGCGAAAGCTTGAGGAACTCATGGAGAAATATGAAGAAGAGGTGGGGCTCAGTGAAAAGAAAAGAAAGGCACTTATTACCGAAGCCAGGTTGCAGGCGGAGGAGATGCTGGCAAAAGCCAACCGGAAGATCGAGAATACCATAAGGGAGATCAAGGAGGCAAATGCCGAGAAGGATCAGACAAGAAGCGCCAGGAAAAAACTGGAGGATTTTCGTGAGGAGGTGAACAGTGCAGATACAGTAAAGGAGGATCAGCATTCCGATGAATTCAGCAGGATGAAGGCGAGGGAGCTGGAACTGAGTCTTCAAAGGCCTGATCTGAAAAGAAGATCAAAGCAAAGAATAGCAGAAAAGGGTGAACAACCAGGAGACCGGACGATCAAAGTTGGGGATACAGTAAAGATCGAAGGACAGGAAAGCATAGGTATTGTTTCGGAGATCAGGGGCAGGCATTGTGTGGTGATCCTTGGTAATCTTAAGTCGACCATTAAAATTGAAAAGCTGCTGAAGACAGAATCAGAACCCGAAAACAGCCCCCTGCGCCATTCCCGCGTAAACCTTGGTGAATGGAACGTAAGCAAAAGAAGGGCCAATTTCAGGCACGAGATCGACCTAAGGGGCAAAAGGGCCGATGAAGCCTTGCAGAAAGTGACAGAATTTATCGATGAGGCGGTGATGGTCGGAGCTTCAGAAATCCGTATTCTTCACGGCAAAGGCGATGGAATATTAAGGCAGTTGATACGCGATCTTCTACATACCATGGATGTTATCGATTGGTTCGGTGATGAACAGGTGGAAAGGGGAGGAGCAGGAATAACAGTTGTACGGTTCAGCTTCTAAGAGTATATTTGGAAAATCATAAGTCAAAGCTATTTCCCCAAGAATGATCAAATTCCTTCAGAGACGGCAAATTAACGATCAGCAATGGAACAGTGTTATTTCCGCTTCCGCTTATGAGACCATATATCCATATACCTGGTACCTGGATGCCTGTGCAGATCATTGGGGAGCTTATGTTATAAATGATTATGAATATATTATGCCGCTGGCGTACAGGAAAAAACTTGGTTTGAAATATACATATCAGCCTGTCTACTGTCAGCAGCTTGGAATTTATTCAGGATCAGAAATTGATGTTGGAACAGTAAGGATGTTTATTCATGCCCTGGGAAAGGACTATAAAATGGGCGATTACTCCCTTAATGAAGGAAATATTCTGGGGGAGGAGAAAGGCTTCGAGCTAAGCGATAACAGTAATTATTTGCTTTCACTTGACAGACCCTACGATGATATCCTGAAAAATTACTCTGAAAATTGCAGGAGAAATTTGAAGCGCTCATACCAATCTGATCTTGAATTTACTGAAAAGGTAAGTATTGAAGATGTTGTCATGCTCAAGAGATCGGGTGAGAAAAATGACAGAGGTGATGCCCACTATGAATATGTCAGGAAACTGTTCTCACAGCTGGATACACTTGGGAAAATAAGGATTTATGGTGCCAGGAAAGAAAAGGAACTTCTTGCCGCGGCGATTTTTGCCTTCAGCACTAAAAGGGCGATTTTTCTTTTGTCGGCATCAAGTGAAAGGGGTAAAGATCAAAGAGCAATGTTCCTTATATTGGATACTTTTATTCAAATCCATGCAGGCCAGGTAAGGTGGCTGGATTTTGAGGGCTCAAACATCTCTTCGATCGCCCGGTTTTTCAGGGGTTTTGGAGCCAGGCCTGCAATTTATCAGCGAATACGTATTCGAAATTCTGCGAACAGGATCATTAAGAAAATAAAGCGTGCCTGATTTTATAAAGCATATAGCATCCCTCTTCCCGGGACCGGTAAACACGCAGAAGCACCTTCGCAAGACAGGGCTCGATGTAATATTTCCGTTTTATCATACCATTTCTGACAAGGAATTGCCACATCTGAAACACCTTTATCCTGTCAGGACCATTGCGCAGTTCAGGGATGACCTTGATTATCTGCTTCATCATTTTCAACCGGTAAAAATGAGTGAATACCTGGGTGGAAAGATACCGAGGGATCCGGAAAAACCACCTATGGTTCTGAGCTTTGATGACGGTCTGATACAATGCTACGAAGATCTTATGCCCATACTGATCTCCAGGAGTGTCCCGGCAACATTCTTTCTGAACAATGCCTTTATCGATAACCGTGCCATGTTTTTCAGGTTCAAGGTGAGCCTGCTGGTCGAAGCCCTTCAGGATACCACCTGGGAACAACGTTCCAAAGCAGCGAATCTCCTGCATTGCGAGGTGAAGGACTTGCGGGAGAGACTGCTTGGTGTATCCTACGTGGAACGGGAGATCACCGACCAG
>CAYSAH010000024.1:8414-14175 GCA_964428945.1 uncultured Bacteroidaceae bacterium
AGCCGGTATTGGCCGCAGCCGACGGCTGGGTGGAAGAGATCACCGACCAGGTGGCGGATATATGGAAGTATTCCTTCGCAGAATATATGCGGGTGAATCCTGTTTACCTGACCTCAATCCATATTCGAAAAATGCTTGAGGAAGGTTTTGAATTCGGGTCCCACGGGATAGACCATCCGATGTTTTCACTGCTGAAAAGAAGCACTACGATAGACCATATCAATGCAAGCGTCCAGGATCTCCGCAAACGCTATGACCTGGATCATAATTTTTTTGCATTCCCCTTCACCGACAGCGGGGTGCAGGACAGTACCATTGATCACCTCTTTAAAAGCAGGATCATTGATGCAGGTTTTGGAACCGCAGGACTGAAAGATGATAAATGGCCACGATATTTCCAAAGGGTACCAATGGAACTGCTTGGAAAGGATGCAAGGACAACACTTCGGGGTGAGATCAACAGGAGAAGAGTCCGGAAGTTGGCAGGAAAGAATATTGCGAAGCGTTAGGTAAATACACAATCACCATCTCCGTCATGAATAAGCTTTCCAGTCGGAATGAGTTCTTTCAATTCCTTATGTGCAAAATAATGCTGAGGCATATCCCTTGAAATAAGAAAGGGGTTTTTCCTTGTTCCCAATACCGGACCCAGCTCCGGGTGCCTGACCGACAGATATGCTGCACGGTATTCAAGCATGGTATTCAGGACAAGCTGCCTTGCTGCGACAATCAACATAGGATCATTATGAAAGAAATAGGGGACTGATAACTTTTCATTTAAAATACTTATCCATAAAAATGCTATAGCCCCATTCATCTCAATTTTAAACCAGAGGTTTTTGAACCTGTCGGCTATTCTTGTAAACTGGTAATGACCTGGTAAGCTTTGATCATGGTCAAGGGTCACCCAGGGAAATTTCCGGATCCATTCAAATTCCATGGTATCGCGGCCGAAAAGAGAACCTGGTACTGCTTGTTTTATAAGGTCCGCCACCTGGCTGTCAATAGTATCCAAACCGCTTAGCTGTATCCCGGGGAGATAGTCAAATGCAAGGTTATATAGCTGCGCGTCATGAATTCCGTTTATTAATCGGTCTAAAAAACTCAGTAAGGAAGCCGATCCTATTCTTTCCTTGTACAGGCTTTGAAGGGATGAGCGCATGTAATACCTTTTGCCCGGCCTTACAGCAAATTCTTCAAAAACTCCGGATTTGTCATATACAGCCTTCGACGCAGGGGCATAATTGGTGTACATTAGTTTACCCTGCCAGGCTTCTTCAACCGTTTTAAACAACTTTGTTGAAAGGCCTCTTCTCCTCTGATCCGGAGATACATAATTTCCACTCAGCCAGGCAAACGACACCCTGTCACCTCTGGTATTGAGATGGTCAGGGAGCAAGGTCCTGTAGGCAATTATCTGATCATTTTCCGAAATTGTAAATAAGACGGGCATATTTTGCCCGGCCCTGGGATTTTCGATATAGGAGGCTACTCTTTCCGGGGATACCGGAAGGATTTTGGAATGCTTGTATTTTTCTGATTCAAGGAATTCCTGCAGTTCACCAATGGTATAGGTATCGGTCTTCATTACAGGAAGATGGAATTAATTATTCTGGATCAGCCTGTCGAGATCAGCTTCACTCAGGTTAGTATCCTTAACTTCTCCATCCTCGCATTTTACGGTCCTGGAAGGAAACTTCTTGATCAGTGTATAGTTATGTGTGGCCATTACCACCGTTCTTCCGTTCTGTGCAATTGCGTACAAAATGTTCATGATCTCTTCGGAAGTAGCAGGATCAAGGTTTCCTGTAGGTTCATCAGCCAGGATGATCTCGGGATTATTCAATAAAGCCCTTGCAATTACCACGCGTTGCTGTTCTCCCCCTGAAAGCTGATGCGGCATTTTATATCCCTTGAAACCAAGGCTTACTTTTTCAAGCACCTCGGCGATTCTTTCAGCGATCTCTGTTTTATTTTTCCAACCCGTGGCTCGCAATACAAACTCAAGGTTTTTATTTATGGTACGGTCATTCAATAACTGGAAATCCTGGAATACAATGCCAAGTTTTCTCCTGAGTTTTGGAATTTCACCCCTTTTAATTTTTTCAAGTCTGAAGCCTGCAACGTTCCCGAATCCTTCGTTGAGCGGGTATTCTGCATTGATCGTTTTGATCAGGCTTGTCTTTCCGCTTCCCACTTTCCCAATGAGATAAACGAATTCGTTCTTATTAACAGTGAGATTCACATCCGACAATACGAGATGGTCGAGAACCTTGATATTTGCGTGTTCAAAAGAGATAATTGCGTCTATTGACATATAATCCTTAATTTAATAATGCTAAGGTATAAAAATAATCAGAGCCTCCCTGCGTTTTGAATTAGGAGCAGTTAGGATTGATCCGCGTGCAAGGTAATAAGACCATTGTAAATGAACTTTATCAGACAGGATTAAAAATTAACACGCCAATGTTAATTAAAAAGAGGCAATCGCAAAAAAGCACCCTTTCTTAATTACTACTTTTACAAGATAATGCTAAATAAAATGAAGCAAAGAATTTTCCTATATTTTACAGGTTTTCTGATGTCCTTTATCATTCCGGTAACAGCACAGAAGAGTGCAGTGTATTTATATGCCGACAAGGACCTTTACGAGGGGATCGAACTGTTCGGAAAAGAGAAATATGGTGCTGCAAGGAACGCACTTGAACTTGTGATCGAAAATACAGAAGGCACAGAGAGCCAGCTTCGGGCAGAGGCGATGTACTATTATGCCATGTGTGCCATAAATCTGTACAACATAGATGCAGAATACCAGGTTTACAGGTTTATAGCCGAGAATCCTGAAAGCCCTCACATGAATGAAGTATGTTTTAAGCTCGGGAACTACTATCACTACAAGATGAACTGGCCAAAGGCAATCCAGTGGTATGAGAAGGTGGATCGCCAGGACCTTTCCCTTGAAGAAGTACCCGAATACTATTTTAAAAAGGGATATGCCTACTACATGCGTAAGGATTTTGAAAGTGCAAGGGTGAATTTTTACGAGATCCTTGAGATCGATTCACCATTTACACCTCCCGCAACCTATTATTATTCCCATATCCATTACGTGGAAGAAAATTACGAAACAGCCCTCATGGGATTCAGGAGGATCGATACTGATCCGATGTTCACCAGGATCGCTCCTTACTATATTTCACAAATCTTATACCTTCAGAAAAAATACAGCGAAGTGATAGACTATGCCCCCAGGCTGATGGATTCCATTTCAGAAAAGAGGCTGGGGGAGATGGCAAAGATTATCGGTGAGAGCTACTTTATGCTCGAGCGCTACAGCGAAGCAGTTCCATTTCTCGAAACCTACAAGGAGAATACAGGCAATTATTCCATCAAGGACAGGTACCAGATGGCCTTTGCTTATTACAAGAATAAGGAATATGAAAAAGCCAGGGAGATCTTCGAGAAAATTACCTACAGGAGTTCAGAAATCGCCCAAAGCGCATTGTATCACCTGGCGGATTGCTACCTGAAACTGGGAAACAAAAATAAAGCAATGATCGCCTTTGGCCAGGCATCGAAGATGGATTACGATCAGAAAATCCAGGAAGATGCACTTTTCAACTATGCGAAACTTGCCTTTGAATTGTCCTATGATCCCTTCAATGAGGCGATAAAATCTTTTAACCAGTACATTGCATACTATCCCTCCTCCGAAAGGATCGACCAGGCCTATAATTACCTGGTAATGGCTTATTTACAAACCAGGAATTACAGTATGGCCCTTACATCCCTTGAGAAAATAAAATACCGGAATGCTGAAATTGAGAAGGCCTACCAGAAAGTTGCGTTTTTCAGGGGACTGGAACTTTATAACAACCTTCGTTTTATTGAAGCAGTGGATATCCTCGAGCGCTCGCTTGAATACGGAAAACACGATGCGGCCATCAGGGCAAGGACCTATTACTGGCTGGGTGAGGCAGCCTACAGGTCGGGTGATCTTGAAATGGCTAGGACCTTCTTTGAACAATTCCTGAGCGAACCTCTTGCTTATATGCAGGATGAGTATGCACTTGCCAATTACAGTATGGCTTATATTTCCTTCGATGAAGAAGCCTATGCCGATGCTGAAAAATGGTTTGCTTCCTATACACGATTGGAAAAGAACCCGCGATCCCGAACACTTTCCGATGCCTTTAACAGGCTGGGAGATTGCAAATTCATCCAGGAGGACTACTGGAAATCGATAGAATACTATAATGAATCGATGCGGCTTGGAAAATCTGACAGGGATTATGCCTACTTCCAGAAAGGTTTCACCTACGGGATCCTAAATAAACTGGAACAAAAGCTCGAGGTTATGAAGAGCATTGTTACTGATCTGCCCGGTTCTCCCTATGTTGACGATGCACTTTTTGAAGCCGGCAGGACCTATGTCTCCCTCGGGAATAGCAATGCTGCGCTTACTGAATATGAAAGGCTTATCAAGGATTACCCAAACAGCAGCTACCTCAGCAAAGCTTTGAACCAGCTTGGACTGATCAATTTCAACCGCTCTGATTACAACAAGGCACTTAGCTATTTCACAAGGGTGGCAAGAGACTATCCGGGGTCGCCCGAAGCCGACAACGCCCTTCAGAGTCTTGAAAGTATTTATGTACGAAATAACAATATTGAAGGCTACCTTGCCTTTATCAACGAACTCGGAAGGGATATTTCCAATAAGCAACAGGACTCATTGATGTATGTTGCTGCTGAAAATGCATACTCCGGTGGAGATTGCGCAAGGGCCATCCAGTCTCTTGACAAATACCTTGTCAATCACCCGAATGGGAATTACCTCCTGAATGCCCACTATTACAAGGCCGACTGCCACCTGAAACTGAACCAGCCGCATGATGCCCTGAAATCACTTGATTATATCGCTGCCCAGCCACGGAACATGTTCTCTGAACCTGCCCTGCTGGCTTCTTCCCGGATACACTTTGAGAACGGAGATTACAATAAGGCAGTTAACCAGTACCTGCAATTGCTTTCCATCGCCGACGATCAATCCAATGTGACGGAAGCAGCCATCGGTGTTATGCGCTGCTACTATCTGCTTAAGGAATACTCCAATACGATAAAGGCCGCTGCAGATGTTTTGAATATTCAGAAGTTGCCCACAGAAGTGGAAAGAGAAGCCTGGTACAAGATCGCAAAATCATATATGGCGCTCAACAGGACAGAGCTTGCACTTGAGTATTTCACAAAAAATGCTGATAATGTGAATTCCGTTGAAGGTGCAGAATCGAAATATATGCTGGCAAAGATCATGTACGATAAAGCTTCAGCCCAGGGTACATTTGATGCCGGCAAATACAAGGAGATCGAAAAAGAAATCTTTGATTTTATCGAACAGAATACCCCTCACCAATACTGGATGGGAAAGGCCTTCCTGCTGCTGTCAGATGTTTACCTGAAGCTGGATGATGAATTCCAGGCCATTCATACATTGAAAAGTATAATCGATTATTATGCGATCCCTGATGATGGTATTGTTAAAGAGGCAACTGAACGCCACGACAGGCTGGCTGCAAAGGTCGACAGCCAGATGATCGACGAACTGGACACAATTAATGATTTACAATAATGCGTGTTAATTCAAGAAGCATGAAAATTATCAAATATATACTGTCTGCCACTGTCCTGGTAATTTCTGTGGCTCTCAATGCTCAGCAGGAAGAGGTGAAGGTTGTAAAACCATATACTCCGACGCTTTCCG
>CAYSAH010000024.1:14185-18340 GCA_964428945.1 uncultured Bacteroidaceae bacterium
GGGCTGAGAAAATTCAGCTTTTACCCCGGATTGGGGATTCAGTCGCATACGCAAAGCCTGAATTTGAATACAATATCTTTTCAAAAAGATATGAGACGGACTACAGGGTGACCCCAATTCAGCCCGCAAAGATGGTAAAGCCTGAACTGGACAAGTTGTACAAAAGTCAGATCAGAATTGGTGCCGGGAATTACCTTACACCCCTGGCAGAACTTAGGATCAACCAGGTTAGATCGAGTGAAGGGACCTTTGGGGTATTGCTGAAACACCATTCCATGAACGGGAACATAAAACTTGACAATGATGAAAAAGTAGAAGCAGGTTTTATTGAGAACGGGCTGGATGTTTACGGAAAGCGCTTTGGTAAGCGAACCATTTTTGAATACAATGCAGGAGCATCCTATGATTCTTACATTCATTACGGCGTTGACACCCTTTACAGCGATTCAGTAAACAGGGAAGATATGATGCACAAGTTCTTCAACGCCAGGGCAGCAGTTGGATTTCAGAGTGCAAGGCCCGATTCATTTCACCTTGATTACAATGGGACGCTGGAATATAATTTCTTCACCCATGGATTCGACCAGATGGAACATGGAGCAGTACTGGATGGAAAAATTGATCAACTCTTCAGGGATTTCAGGATCGGAGGGGATATAGGTCTGAGTTACTTCGGACACCAGGCTGACTGGGATACACTCCTTACAAACCAATGGATCATCAAACTCAATCCATATATATCCAAATCCAGCAGTGAATGGAGTTTCAGTGCAGGTTTCAATACTTATACCGAGATCAGGAACGGGGAGGTAATCCCTCATTTCTATGTGAAGGGAAAATTTTCATTTAACATCGTTAAGGAGGTCCTGGTTCCCTATTTTGGAGTGGATGGTTACCAGGAAGCTAACAATTACATGAAGATCACAACTGAAAATCCTTACATCATTCCGGGACTTGCTGTAACCCCCACAAGTAACAGGATCATCGTATATGCAGGATTGAAAGGGAAAATAACCGATTATCTCGCCTGGAATATACGGGGAACCTACAGGGCCGTTGATGACCAGTATTTTTTCGTAACAGATACCTCAAATTACCTGAATAACCAGTTTACTGTACGTTATGATGATATGTCGGTAATCAATGTCTATGGGGAGCTGAATATTGCTCCACTGGAATCAGTGAAAGTATTTCTCAAGGGGAATTATTACAACTACCAGATGTCAAGGGAAATCCATGCCTGGTATATGCCATCTTTTGATGCAGGTTTACAGGCCCGTTACAACCTGGGAGACAAGATCGAGGCCGATGCCGGCATATTCGTTATTGGTCCGAGATATTACCCGGCGATTGGCTTACTTACAGGTCCGGGGAAATTGAATACGACGATCGACCTCAACCTTGGAGCCGAATACAGGTATACCAAGCTTTTATCGTTTTGGGTTAAATTCAATAACATGACGGCACAGCCCTACTATTTGTATTACAATTACCCTTCCTACCGCTTCAGGGTAATGCTTGGATTCACTTACGGACTGTAGAGGGAAAGCTAAATATAATCCGGAATCATTGTTTGAACAAATTAAGAAGCTCCGTTTTATATCGTCGTTATCCTGTTAAATGAATTACTATAGCTTATCATCCTCATGCAAAGAGAGGCGATTTTCAAAATCGACTTCTGATTCCAACAGATGAGTTGCAATGCGTCCCATTCCACTTTTTCCTTATCTTTGAATTACACCAACTTCAAACACCATGTACCTTCGAAAATTAACCTTTAGCGAGAATGAAGGAAAGACCATTGAATGGTTGATCGACAATGTTCACCTGGGCAGGATCAACCTGATCGTAGGTCAGAATTCAAGCGGGAAAACGCGAACATTAAATGCCATATCGGAGATGGTGGACCTTCTTAAAGGAAGTACAAACGTGCCCAAAGTACACGGAAAATACAAGGTGTCATGTATCCAGGATGATGCAGAAGTACTGTTCGAATTTGAATACAAGAACGGGGCGATCCAGAAGGAAACGCTTGTATGGAAAGGGGAGAAGGTCCTGGACAGAAAAGCTGACGGAACAGGCTGGATCATTTACATGGGGGCAAAGGAGAATATCGCTCTTGAATTCGGCATTGCAGTTAACCAGCTTGCATGTTTTGCGAAAAGGGACAAAAAGCAGCATCCTTATCTTGAGCAGATGCTTGTGTGGGCATCTGATATGAGGCGTTTTGACTTCAGCGGCAACCTCGGGAAAAACAGTTATGCACTGAAAAGTTCCTTTGAAGAGGATGAAGTTGATTTCAGTGATACGAATGCCACACTGGTGCCTGTTATGTACCTGGCCCTCGAAAATTACAAAGATTTCAGAAAGCTCCTGGTGGAGGATATGAATGAGATCGGCTACAAGCTGGAAGACGCCGGGATCATCCAGTACTCGGATAAAAATCACAGGACTGACCAGGATCGTTTTGCCGTATACACCACAGAAGCAGGTCTTGAGAAGCAGGTCACACAGCGCGACATGTCCCAGGGTATGTTTCGTGCCTTCAGCGTTTTGGTACGACTCAATCGTTATATATTGAAAGGCAAAACCGCTTGCATTGTTATCGATGATATCGGGGAAGGACTTGATTTCTCAAGAGCAAAATTGCTTGTCAACCTCCTTGTAAAAAAAGCTGAATCATCAGGAATTCAGCTGATCATGTCGACAAATGATTCCTTTATAATGAATACCGTGGCAATTGAGAAATGGGCCGTACTCCACCGCGACGGTAACAAGATAAGCCTGTATAATTATGAAAATTCAAAGGATATCTTCGAAGAGTTCAAATTCACCGGGTTGAATAATTTTGATTTTTATGCAAGTGAATTCTTTAAATCAGGTTTCTCAGACCAGCCCGAATGAAACGCATTGCAATATTTGTTGAAGGATTAACAGAGCAGATCCTTGTCAGGCGGATGCTTGAAATTGTAATGGCACGAAAAAATATAGCTGTTCAAACTGTAAAGATAACGGGAGGGCATAATATCCGGATGTCTTTCACGGTAATGAATGCCGCAAATGTTAACCGGAATACTGATTATTATGTACTGATCTATGATTGTGGAGGAGAAACAAATGTTAAGGGCTACCTGATGATGCAGAGGGAGAGGCTGGTTGAAAAAGGCTATACATGCATCCTTGGACTCCGGGATGTATACCCGAATTTTACCCATGAGGACATCCCGAAACTCAGGAAAGGATTAAATTACCAGGTTCCCCAGAAAGGAGCCAGGACCCATATCCACCTTGCTGTCATGGAAACCGAGGCATGGTTCCTGGGAGAGTATACGCATTTCAGAAAAATATCCAAAAGACTTACCCCTGAATTCATTCAGAAAAGACTGGGTTTCAATCCAAAAACCGGCAACATGGAGGATAGGGAAAGTCCAGCCCACGACCTGAAAAGAATCTACAAGCTCGTTGACCATGATTATACAAAGAAACGGTCGAAATTGAACAGCATTGTAAGTAAACTGGATTTCAATTTCTTTACCCACCAACTCGCGGCAAAAATGCCAAGTCTTGGAGATTTTGTTAACCAGCTGGAGAATTTTTTTACTTAATTTTTAGTGCAGGGCAGAGTCGAGGCGCAAGGCATGAGGCGTGAGGCGTGAGGCATGAGGCGCAAGGCACAAGGCATGAGGTGTCAGGGGGGAAAGGCGCAAGGCGTAGGGCACAAGGCGCGAGGTATGAGGTGTGTTAGGTGGCCGAAAAACTTCCCAGTATTAATAAAGCTACTTGCTGCTAATCTGAGTCTATTTGTGTTTATCTGTGGACAAAAAAACCAGCAGCTTGCTGCCCCTTTGTGCTTCTTTGTTCTTCTTTGTGTTTCTTCGTGTAAAAGCTATTACGCAAAGGAAAGAAGCACAAAGTACCGCAAAGCACGGGGCACCGGGATGCAACCCTACAGCGTAAAGCGTAGAGTCTACAGCCTACAGCCTACAGCCTACAGCCTACAGCCTACTTAGCACAGGGCCCAGGGCCCAGGGCCCAGTTTCCCGGCTTCAACTGATAAAGTAAATTCATAAGATAAAAGATACGCCCCTACAGCCTACAGCCTACAGCCTACAGCCTACAGCCTACAGCCTACAGCCTACTTAGCACAGGGCCCAG
>CAYSAH010000025.1:0-11684 GCA_964428945.1 uncultured Bacteroidaceae bacterium
GACACCAATTCAGTGTATGTCGACCTGTGTCTGAATGTGGTATCGGATGACCTGGAGAATTTCAATATCTTCCCTAACCCTTCTGAGGGCAAATTCTCCATCGAATTGAAGGATGACGCAATGGTAGAAATATTTGACGCTTCAGGGAAGTTGGTTTTCAGTGCTTCTTTCGATAAGGGCAAAAACCCGGTAAAATTGGAGCTGTCTGATGGAATTTATCTGGTAAAAGCCAGTAATCCTTCCGGCCCATGGTCCGAACCCCTGCTTGTAAAAGCAGGAAAGGGCCTTATTGATCCCTCCCCCCTGTGGGACGAAGATGGGAAAGTATACCTTGCTTTCGCCTTTGCAGGAAGCCGGGCAGGAATTAAGAGTGTGCTTATGGTTGCTGAAATGAACAGCGAAGGCACGGCATTCATTGGTGATGAAGTAATGGTTTTCGATGGACATGGTATGCACCCGACGGTTGAAGGTCCAAAGTTTTATAAACGCAATGGCTATTATTACATTTTTGCTCCTGCAGGAGGAGTAAGTAATGGCTGGCAGCTGGCACTTCGATCACTTGATATCTATGGTCCCTACGAAGCCAGGGTGGTTATGGCCCAGGGCTCAACAGGCATCAATGGTCCCCACCAGGGCGCCTGGATCGATACAAAAACCGGTGAAGACTGGTTCATACATTTCCAGGATAAGGGGGCATATGGCAGGATTGTGCATCTCCAGCCCATGAAATGGGATGACAACTGGCCTGTTATTGGTACAGACAGAGTCGGGAATGGTTTAGGTGAACCCGTACTGTCTTACAGGAAACCAAATGCAGGTAAAAAGGAAGTTATAAATACTCCGCCTGAGAGCGATGAGTTTAACAGCGATGTTTTGGGTCTGCAATGGCAGTGGAATGCAAATCCTCAGTTATATTATGGATATCCTTCAGGAAACATGGGATTCTTCCGCCTGAATTGTTATCCCCGTCCGGAAAACAGTGAGAACCTGTGGAATATTCCTAATCTCCTGCTTCAAAAGTTTCCGGCAGAGAAATTTATAGCCACCACCAAATTTACTTTCTCTGCTTCTTCTGATAATGAAGAAGCAGGATTCGTTGTAATGGGTGAGGATTACCAATATATCTCCATGAAACGAATTGAAGGAAGGCTTAACCTCAGACTGGTAAATTGTAAAGATGCCAGGAATGGCGGTAAGGAACTCCAGCTGTTTTCAACAGCTGTTGATCAGAAAGAGATTTATTTCCGGGTAAAGGTGGAAAAGGATGCAGAATGTACCTTTGGCTATAGCACCGACGGAAATCATTTCGAAGATATTGACGGCTCATTTAAAGCAAAACCAGGCCGCTGGATCGGTGCAAGAATCGGCTTTTTCGCTCTCAGGGAGGGAAGAACCAACGACTCCGGCATAGTGGATATTGATTGGTTCAGAATTGAAAAGTGAGGCAATGATTAGAAATTTTAAATACCTGTTTTTAGTTTGGGTAATCCTTTTTCCCGGGTGTACTCTTTCTTCTGACAGAAAGAGCCCTCCGGATAAAAAAACTGTTACCATTTGGCTTATCGGTGATTCCACGGTCACCGACTATTCAAAGGACGAAAATTTTATGAGCGAAAAATATCCGAAGACAGGCTGGGGACAATTATTTTATCCCTACCTGTCCGGCAGCTTTCTGGACAGTATTAAGTCCTTGCTCCAGGCCGATAGTATTGTTCTTGATAACAGGGCAGTCGGTGGACGGAGCACGCGCTCCTTTTTCCAGGAGGGCCGTTGGAGAGCAGTATGCGATTCCCTGAAAACCGGCGATTTTGTATTCATACAATTCGGTCATAATGATGGATCAGTAAATAAACCGGAACGCTATGTTGATACCATTGGATATAAAGAATTCCTCCGTCTTTTCATTACACAGTCAGGGGAAAAGGGCGCTACTCCCGTGCTTATAACTCCTGTCGCAAGAAATTACCCCTGGGTGGACGGGATGCTGACAAACGTCCATGGAAGCTATCCGGCCACCATGAGAGAAATCGCAGCTGAAACAAACACAATGCTCATCGACCTCAATAAATTATCAATGGAATTCTTTACCGGAAAAGGTCAGGACTATGTCACACAGTATTATTTCATGAACCTTCCGGCAGCCATATACGAAGCTTATCCTGACGGGGAAAAGGACAATACCCACTTTCAGCCGGAAGGAGCAAATGAAGTTGCAAAACTTGTATATAAAGGATTAAAGGAACTGGTACCGCAAAGTATAAGCGAAGAATGAAACAAGCAACAAAAATATTGATCCTTCTGCTCCTGGGAATAAGTGTCCGGCTTTCTGCCGCTGATTTTATAGTTGACCAGGAAGGACATGGAGATTTCACTTCGGTGCAGGACGCTATCAATGCTGTGCCGGATCTAAGGCAGAACAGAACCATCATTTATATCAGGAAAGGAATTTATAAGGAAAAACTGATCCTGCCCGCCAGTAAAACGAACGTGATGCTTGTCGGTGAAGATGTAAACACAGTTATCCTGACCTTTGATGATTTTGCGTCGAAAAAAAACCGCTTCGGGGAAGATATAGGTACGAGCGGATCTTCCTCTTTTTTCATTTTCGGAGACGGATTTACGGCCATAAACCTAAGCTTTGAAAACTCTTCAGGACCCGTCGGACAGGCTGTTGCAGTGAGGATCGACGGGGATATGGCTGCTTTTAAAAATTGTCAATTTCTTGGATTCCAGGACACCCTCTATCCACATGGAGAAAAAAGCAGGCAATATTACAAGAACTGCTATATCGAAGGCACAGTGGATTTTATATTCGGCTGGTCAACTGCAGTTTTTGATAATTGTACCATTTACTGTAAAAGCAAGGGTTATATCACTGCTCCTTCGACACTTGAAGACAATGACTTTGGTTTTGTATTCCTGGAGTGCAGGATCACAGGCACCGCCCCCGGAAATTCAGTGTACCTGGGAAGGCCATGGCGCCCCTATGGCCAAACGGCTTTCGTTCACTGTGAACTCGATCCACTGGTAAAGTCGGAAGGATGGCATAACTGGAATAAGCCTGAAAATGAATCAACCGCCTATTTTGCTGAATATGAAAATTCAGGACCAGGTGCTGGAATATCGAACCGCGTAATCTGGTCCCACCAGCTTTCAGCATCTGAGGCAGCAACATATGAACCCTCAAATATATTGGGCGATTGGGTTTCAGACCCCGGATTGTTCAATTATTCAGATTAAAAACCAAAAGATGATGGCAAGAACAATTACTAAATTAATATTACTCTTCGCAATTGCTTCAACAGGCTGTACAGGACAATCCCCTAAACCTGCTGCAAGTTCTTCGGAAGTATACGAAGGTCTTGAGTTTACAATGAAGCAAATCGACGAACCGCTTATTCCTGATTATACTGTTTCTATCACCGACTTTGGAGCCGTTAGCGGAGGGCAGGTACTGAATTCGAAAGCCTTTGCTGATGCAATTGATGCCGTAACAGAAAAAGGTGGAGGCAGGGTAATTATTCCCGCTGGAATATGGCTCACAGGCCCGATTATTCTAAAGAGCAACCTGGAACTTCATGCCCTGAACGGTGCCCTCATTAAATTTTCAAGCGACAAGGATCTTTACCCGCTTGTCGAAACCTCCTTTGAGGGCCTCAATACATGGCGATGCATCTCACCGATCTATGGCAAGGATGTTGAAAACGTGGCTTTTACAGGAAGCGGTATATGGGATGGCTCAGGGGATGTGTGGCGCCATGTAAAGAAAAGCAAACTGAACAGCGAGCAATGGAAGGACCTTGTTAACTCGGGTGGCGTGGTTAACGAAAAAGAAAATACATGGTATCCCTCTGAACAATATAAAAAAGCTGCAGAAAATGCTGATATGAATGTCCCCCTGCATCTTACAACCAAAGAAGAATTTGAAGAAATACGGGATTTTCTGAGGCCGGTAATGGTTAGTATCCAACAAAGTAAACGTATAAAATTCGATGGACCCGTATTTCAGAATTCCCCCGCCTGGTGCATTCACCCACTGATCGTCGAAGAACTGGTATTGAGGAATCTCACTATACGAAACCCGTGGTATTCACAAAATGGCGATGGCATTGATCTCGAATCGTGCAAAAACGTGCTGGTGGAAAATTGTAACCTCGACGTGGGCGACGATGCGATCTGTATCAAGTCAGGAAAAGACAAACAAGGCAGGCTTCGGGGAATTCCCTGTGAAAACCTCCTGATTAAAAACATTGTCGTTTATCATGGTCATGGAGGTATTACCGTTGGCAGTGAAATGTCAGGCGGAGTAAGAAATGTCCACGTCTCCGGATGTACCTTCATCGGAACAGATGTCGGTCTCCGCTTTAAAAGTAACCGTGGCCGCGGTGGTGTTGTAGAGAATATCTATATTTCAGATGTGAGAATGATCGATATACCAACCTTTGCGATCTCCTTCAACCTTTATTATGGAGGATTGTCGGTTTCGGAAATGCTCGAAGATGAAAGCCTCACCCGGTCCTCCGGCCAGGAAGTTGTCAGCGAAGAAACACCGCAGTTCAGGAACATATTTATATCCGATATGACCCTTAAGGGTGCATTGCAGGCAGTCATGCTACAGGGGCTTCCGGAAATGAACCTTGAAAATGTGAAACTTAGCAATATGATCCTTGAGGCAGACCATGGAATATCCATTTCAGATGCCACAAATGTGAAACTGGAGAATATTAAGCTCCTTACCAAGGGCAAAGCAATTGAAATGTATAATTCGAAAGATATTGAAGTGATAGGCATCGACTATCAATTCTCTTCCAAAGAGGATATCACCATCAGGGGAAATGAATGTGCGAAGATCACACTTAGCGGGAAAAATCAGAAATCACTGAAAAACTATGTTTTCATCGGAGAAGAAGTCGACGATGCTTCCTTAAAATTCTGACAACCAAAGGCACAGAAAGGAAGTCAGGATAGTATTCCTGTGAAGTCGTTTATAGTGTGGTTATTATTTACGTTTTAAATAATTTGAGATGAAAGTATTGAGCAGTTTGTTGGCAATAGGCTTGTTAGCATCAGTTTTATGTGTTGGAATGGCGCAGGGAAATCCCGCTAATGCCGACATAGTGGTGGCGATTGACGGATCCGGGGATTTTACTTCGATCCAGGAAGCGATCAATGCAGCACCCTCCAATAATGATCGCAATACCGTGATCTATATTAAGCGCGGACTCTATAATTCTGAAAAGCTTATCGTCCCGGGCGATAAAATTAACCTTACACTGATAGGTGAAAGCCGTGAGGAAACTGTCATCAGCTACCATATTTACGATTGCGGTGGAGGAAAATGTCCAGCCGAAGATGCTGCACTATGGACTGGTGAAAACATCCTGACTTCTGCAACACTTACCATACTCGGAAATGGTTTCAGGGCCGAGAACCTGACGATCCAAAATACAGCCGGTCCGGTGGGACAGGCACAGGCAATCACAGTCCGTGCTGATAAATGCATTTTTATAAATGTTGATTTCTATGGCTACCAGGATACCATGTATTTTTGGAGTACAGCCAAACGCAGCTATTTTGAAGGCTGCCTTGTGGTGGGCCGCACAGATTATATTTACGGATCCGGTACTGTTTTCTTTGAGTCCTGTGAGATCCGAAGCTGGGGCGGAGGATGGATCACAGCTCCTTCAACGGCCCTCAATCAGCCCTATGGTTTTGTATTCAACAATTGCCTTGTAAGCTATGCATTGAACAGCCCGCGTGGCGGTGACGATGGAGAACTTGTGCGTTTCGGAAGGCCGTGGCACGAATACCCAAAAGTTTCATGGCTATACTGTAATATGACAGAAAAAATTCATCCTCAAGGCTGGGGAGATACCTGGGACATGACCTATGCCCCTACAAGTGAGGACCTTCATCTGTATGAGTTCAACAATACCGGTCCTGGCGCGGATATGAGCGGCCGGGCAGCATGGGCAGGAATAAAGGAGTTAACTGTTGAAGAAGCCTTACAGTACACTGTGCAGGCAGTGATGGCCGGAAGTGATGCTTGGGACCCCACTGAAGAACCTCCCCTGGTACAGAACTATACCTGGACAGGCAACGGGGCCGACGACAGCTGGCTCCTCGCAGAAAACTGGGACCCTCAGGCCATTCCGGGAAACGGAGAAATTGCGGTTGTTGACAACGCCCTTCAAATAGTTGCCGACGGAAATACTTTTCCTGCCGACCTGATATTGAAGAATAAAGCGGTCCTTGATATTGCATCAAACAGCACGGCAACATATATTTCCGTTTCAGCAGCTGAAATTTCAGCCTCAACCGATGTAAGCCTCGCAGGAAAAGTGGCAACAAAAGATTCTGTCTCCTTCAACGTAGACGGTACGCTGACCCTGGATGCCGAGCTGACCGGGGTGCATCATTTCGTTAAAACTGGCACAGGTACACTGATCCTGAATGCTGATAACAAAAATTTTTCGGGAGATATCAGCCTGGAAGCAGGAACACTCGATGCAGCAGTATCTGGATCATTGGGGAAAAGTTCCATAAATGTGCTGAGTGGTGCAAGCCTGGCTATAGAAAATAACAATGCCATGTATGCCAAGGCAAAGCTTGATGTAAAGACCGGTTCAGACTTGCATTTAAACAGCGATGTCACCATCAGTGAATTCTATATTGATGATGTATTGCAGAATATTGGCGAATATTCAGCCACCACCAATCCGGGCCTGATAAGCGGTACAGGGAAGATTATCATCGGCCGGCCGGATACCCTGATCTTCCACAGGGGGGCAAACGGGAACTGGGACGTTCCGGAAAATTATACGCCTGCCCTCTTCCCTCTTGCAGGCGAAACAGTTATCTGCGAGGAGGAAATGGAAACTACGGCGACCATCTTTGTGGCTGATGTCATCGTACGAAATGGAGGAAGTATCCGGATGCGTGGGGAAGAAAGCAAGAACCATACTGCTGCAGGTACCCTGTTTATGGGAGAAGGTACTTCTTTC
Source organism: uncultured Bacteroidaceae bacterium (assembly GCA_964428945.1). GTDB lineage: Bacteria > Bacteroidota > Bacteroidia > Bacteroidales > M55B112. Next base: position 7,005 of record CAYSAH010000025.1, read on the forward strand.
CGTTACAATACTTCAGGAAGTGGAATGTATCTAAATGCCCCGATCCTAATTACGGGAAATGTATATACGAGCATGGAAAGCTCAAGTGCCACCGGCAGCATCATGAAGCTTACAGGACCGATCTCAGGTACGCATACCTTTACAGCCCTGAACAATGGAAAAGGGACCGTTAACACAGGGACCCTGCTGATTAGCGGTGATAACAGCAATTTTACCGGGACCTGGGATGTGACAATGTACAGCACAAGATACCCATCCACCCCGGGCTACATTACCTATCTCGAAGGTGCAGCTGAGAACGCCTTTGGCAAAGGAAGAATAAATGTCGGGTTGAATAACAGGGTTATATTCAGTCATGAAAAAGCAGCTGGCGATTCGCTGGTTCTTACACTGAGTGACAACGCAAAAGCCATGCTGAATGTGGATGTACTTGTGGATAAGCTGGTATTAAACGGTGTACCGGTCGATACCGGGACTTATTCAGCCAGCTCTCATCCACAGCTCTTTTCCGGCACAGGTAAAATTATTGTAGGAGAAGGTGGAGGAGGAACATTACCAACGGATAAAGTGGCAGCTTTCCCTGGTGCTGAGGGATATGGGAAATATGTTACAGGTGGCCGCGGTGGACAGGTAATCTATGTGACCAATCTAAAAGATGACAATCAGCCGGGTTCCCTGCGCTATGCAATCAGTCAGACAGGACCCAGAATGGTCCTGTTCAAGGTCTCCGGCACAATCAGCCTGACTTCAAACCTGAACATCTCACATGGAGATATAACCATAGCTGGTCAAACAGCCCCCGGAGACGGCATTACACTTCGCGATTACCCGGTAAACGTTGATGCCGATAATGTCATCATACGCTTCATTCGTTTCAGAATGGGTGATGCCGCTGAACAGGAAGGTGATGCCCTGGGCGGACGGTTCCGTAAAAACATTATTGTGGACCATTGCTCAATGAGCTGGTCAACCGATGAATGCGTATCCTTTTACAACAACGAAAATTTTACATTGCAATGGAGTATCATCTCCGAAAGCCTGCGATATTCCGTGCATGATAAAGGAGCACACGGATATGGAGGTATCTGGGGAGGGAAAAAGGCATCCTTCCACCATAATTTACTGGCTTCGCACGACAGCCGCAATCCAAGACTCGGGGAAAGCAAAGGTGATGTATTCGCCCTTACCGACCTGGTCGATCTCAGGAACAATGTTATTTATAACTGGCAGGGAAACAGTGCCTATGGTGGTGAAGCCATGAATGTGAACTTTGTGAATTGCTACTATAAGCCCGGACCCGCAACCACCAAGACTGAAAGGATCTATTCACCGGACAAGCTGATCCTGCCTGAGGAAGAAGTCTATCCTATCTTTGATACCTGGGGGAAATTCTATATAGACGGAAACGTGCTCACTGCCTCAACTAGGGCTACGGAGGACAACTGGACCTACGGGGTCTATAACCAGTTTAATGCAAAGTATACTGTGAGCCCGGCCGATAAGGAGGCCATGCGACTGGACGAACAACTGGATCCGGGTGAAGTTACTACACACACTGCAGAAAAAGCATACGAAAGAATCCTCCAGTTTGGCGGTGCCAGCCTTGTAAGGGACACGGTTGACAAAAGGATACTCCATGATGTCGAAACCGGGACAGCCACGTTTATGACCGGTGGAAACGGCAGTGTAAATGGGATCATAGACACCCAGGAAGCTGTTGGAGCCTGGCCGGTACTGCAGTCCCTCCCTGCTCCCCTGGATACTGATGGTGACGGGATGCCCGATGCCTGGGAGACAGCAAATGGCCTTGATCTTAACAATGCCGGGGATGCCCATCTTATTACCATTGATACCATATATCCCAATATTGAGGTGTATATAAATTCCCTTGTCGATAATATTATTTCAAAGCAAAACCTGGAAGTAATTGATACGACAACTATTGATACGACCTCGATTGGCATGCATAAATTTATCACCGGCGAACCTGATATCCTTTATAACGGATTCTCAAATGAACTGACAGTAAAGCATAACTCAAGGATAAAATACATTTCATTTTATTCCATAAGCGGAACAGAACTCTTGCAGGGAACCTTCAATGACAAGGAAATTAAATGGCAGTTTCCTGCTGTTCAAAAAGGGATTTACATTGTCAGGTTATTGGACGAAAACAAAAGAATTTTTGCACGCAAGATTCCGGTCTTTTAATGCTTTCTGAACTATTTTTAAGAATAAATCATACGATGTTTAATATATGATAGTTAAGTTTGAAATAGTTACTTATCCGCTTGTCAAGCTGATTTAATAGAATTTTATTTCTGAGCGCACGCTTCCCTCAAAGAGTTTTATCTCTTTTCTCCGGTAAAACTCCTATTACAAATCCTGCTGACAAAAACTCTGTTAAACTCTGCCAATAAGCGACAGCGACCCTTTTTGAGGCTTGCCGAAAAAATATACTGCGGTGAAACCTGGTAGTTCAGTAATTAATATCAATTGCAAATTCTTCTTTCATCCGTCTCCTTCGGAAAACAGGAAACAATGAGCTGCTAAAAAAAACTGACCGCATCAGGGAAATCCCTGATACGGCCAGTTTAACATTATATTTTGGTCCGGTAAATCTGAAAGGTCATGGACCAATTAAGACCATTTATTCAACGATCAGTTTCTGATGGCTGATTGCATTGTTATTATCTGTCAGCCGCAGGACATATACACCTGAAGATAATCCATCAACTGAAAGTCTGAGCAAGGAATTACCTTTGTTCACTTCCTGTAAGATCTGCTGACCGGCAATGCTGATCACTTCTACCCTGCTTATCGTTTCTGCATTATCAATATGGAGAACCGAGGTAACAGGATTTGGATAAATGGTGAAGCCTTTTGCACTTGCTGAAGCAACAGCAGGTCCAATGATCACATAAGGATCAAGGGTCTGGGCAGTTTCATCAACAACAGTAAACTGGAAATTACCATCCAGCCAGTTCCCGTTTGCATCATTTACACCCCATTCCCAGGTGTTTGCACCTCCGTCAGGGATGAGTGGCAATGTAACGGTCCAGATGTTGTCACCTATATTTGCATCACCATGTGTTCCGTCATCATAGAACATCGAATGCACTGCTCCACCGGTCCACGCTGCATCATATACACCTGATCCTGTATCCCAGCTTCCCTTTAGACCAAAGCCTGGTGAAGTACGCAAATCGGTGTCGTCAACAATAAAGGTAATATTGGCAGGTGTTGGCGGAGGAACATCAACAGTGATGGTAACGACATATTCCATGTCTGAGACACCATCTTCGGCAACACAAGTAACAGTTCCAACACCACTTCCACCCGATACATCAACAGTATCGGCATCAGATACACTGGCATTTGGATCATGCGGTGTTCCATTCACAATTACCTCAGTAGTACCATCAGGCACCAACAAAGTATAGGCGGTTACGGCAGGATCAAAAGCAGGAGACAATTCACCAACACTTACAGTAATATCCTTTAACACAGAATCAATGTTTGCAATATCAGTGGTCGAGATATAATATACATTCACACCACTGCTTGGTGACCACAGCATCAGGGTGGTTGGTCCGCCGTAATAGTTAAAGGTCGACATCGTCAGGGAAGCACCCAGGGCAGCATGTTCGCCAATAAGATTATCCATTTTCCCTGCTGCAACATTCAGTATCCTGTCTGCGGAGCCTGAGGACGACATTGCAGCCACACTTACAGCTGTACTGTGATCCAGATCGATCGTCAGAACCCGCTTTTGTGGGGTACCGTCTGCATAAAAACTGCCACTTCCACCTAATTTCATCCGGCTGGTGAAGCTCATATCACCGACTGTTTTATTATTCCCATCGACAACAACCGGACTGGCACTGCTGGCGTGAATGGTCAGGCCGGCAACCCTGGCAGTTGTATCAATGGTTCCAAGGCCCATAAAGGCGCCTGCACTTATATTCCAGTCAACACCACCATCATCTGTGGCATAGCCCCATCGCTGGTCACCGGCATTTCCAAGACCGGCAAAGGCAGAATCTGCATAATTTAAATTTCCATTTGCAAAATCGGCCCACAGATCAGCAGAAGTTTTGTCATAAACAAAGTTGAATCCTGTGATTGAATCACCCGTTGCAGAAATATCCAGGTCACTGGTTATATAGGAATTTTCAATGGTCCATATAACTTCGGGCAGACCATCAAAGCCGTCAAAAGCAGTTGCTCCTGTTGCCGTTTCATCCCAACCCGGTCCCATGATCGTGTTCCTGATCAGGACCCCATTCAGGATACTGTCCTGGTTCACGGTTCTCCAACGAAGCATCCGCTGACCAGCAGCAGTATGTTCGTTCAGCGTGCAACCATCAATAACCAGTGTCTTTGTATTGTTCCGGCTGGTCATGAAAACCCTGATTTTTGAAAATGTAGAGTTCTTTAATTCTATATTGTTGCATTTCCAGTCATCCCGGTCCACGGTCAGAACGCCGTAATCCCGTATCCAGGTTACAAGGCAATTGTCTATTACGAATTGATCCAGGGTGCCAGGCCCGGCATCCTTTATACGCATAACTCCTCTCAGATCATGTATATAACATCCGTCAAACATTACTTTCCCTATGGTACCGGCAACATTTGTGTTTATAACATACCTGTCGTTGTACCCTCCCAGGAATTCCA
>CAYSAH010000025.1:11694-18294 GCA_964428945.1 uncultured Bacteroidaceae bacterium
AACAGAAGGAATTAAGAGATGTACACATATCTATAAAACTGGATTCACTCCGGCATAATATTAAAAAACATCAGAATAAATTCGATGTGTATGTCGGCGATAATAATTTCCGTATAGAAATGAAGGAATTCCAGGTTCCTGAAAATAAGGGAGTCAACTGTGGCATCGGCTACAATGTTATAGTTGGCCTGACAGTCGATCTTAGGCCGGTCCAGGTTTAAGGGCTCGCTGCTCTGAATTGTAATTGAAGAATCAAAAGCATAACCTCCGGCATTATAGGTCATTCCTGGTTTAAGCAGTATAATGGCACCATTGTTAACACCGTCCAGTGTATCGAGCAGGACATTAGGATCACCTGATGCCGTCAGATCCACCACATCCTGGGCATTAACCCTTGCTGCTGAGATCAAGGTTAAGGCTAAAACTAATGTGTAAAAAGTAAATTTTTTCATAAGCAGAAATTTTTAGTAGTTATTAATTTGTCTTGATTTGTTTCCTGACAATAAATTCTAATAAATATACAGCTAATCCATGTGAACGTTTAACTCTGCTTTCTCAAATGTAGGGTTAAATTTCTCAGGCAATTGTTTGCGTATCAAAAAGCGGGTTTATTTTCCCATTTATATCCATTCCTGCTTCCAGGATAGATAATCATCCCGAACAAAAACGTATTTCACCAGGATTTTAATTGAATACGACAGACAGAAATCCACTGATCAAAGGTAGGACATCATCGAACCAGGGATGGAACAGCCAGAAGGTATGGGGAGTTCCGGGCAGGGTATGTACTTCGTAATAGGTCCTGCTATTTTGAAGCACATCAAGATATTGCTCCCTGCCGGCATGAAAACGCGGAATGGAACTATTGATAAATAGTGTAGGTGGTGTGCTTCCATCCACATAACTCAAAGGGGAAGCCTCCTCCCAGACAGCCGGGTTCTCCTTGTAGGTGCAGGCGAACCAGCGGGCTGCGGCCGAAGGCTTTCCAGGATCTGCATCCTTTCCGCTTTCTGCAGGGTCTGTAAAATCAAGGATCCCATCAATGTTAACGATGGCCTGAACCCGGTCTGAATACTCATGACCAGTTGAATCAGCAATATACAAAGGTTTGCCGGCGCTTGTGCCAACCAGGGAAGCGATCGTTGCTCCGGCAGAGGCCCCAAGGATCACAATTTTCGATGTGTCAATATTGTATTGTTCTGCATTCTTCTTTATCCAGAGGATGGCTGCCTTAACATCGAATACTGCTGCAGGATATTTTGCCTCGGGCGACAGGCGGTATTCCACCGAGGCCGCGCAGGATCCATACAGGGCGAGCTGTTGTGCAAGAGGAACCAGGTGGGATTTATTTCCCGATGCCCAGCCCCCGCCATGTATGCAGATTACTGCCGGAATCTTTTTATCCCCGCCCTCCGGCCAGAAAATATCCATATGCAGGTCCCTTTTCCCTGCCGTTGCATAAACCTTGTCACGCTCAGCTTCGATCGGTAAATTTGCATATTCCTTTACCGGGACAGCCTGAGGAAATTCCCTGCTGATCTTCTTGTAAGAACTCCACACAGAGTATGAAGTATCACGCGGATAATCTGTTCCTCCCTGTCCATGTACCATCATCGAAAGGAAGAACCATGCCACGGTTGCAGTAAGAATTCCATATCTTTTCATTTTGCTTCCTTTTGCAATTCTCCGGTTTCTGCTAATGCCATGTGTCTCCTTTGTGCTTCTTTGTGCCTCCTTTGTGTCCCTTTGTGTACCGATCCTCTGCAACACAATCCTTCAAAAAACACAATTTATTTCCCCAGCTCAACAGCAGCCATGATCAAGGGAGCGACTCCTTTCTGGTCGTTATCCACCCTTTTCTCATTAATATAATACCCGTAATCAGCTTCCCTGTAGGGGTTCCCTCCCAGGCCTGCTCCCCCGCAAACATTCGTCAATACCGGGTAGCCATCTTCCCCTTCGGTAACAAGTACGTCTATCAGCTGATCAAAGGCTTCATCGGCAATATCGTGGTAAGTCTTCGAAAGGTATCCCCTGTTTGCGCCTTTGGCGAATGTGTAAATGAACATGGCAGATCCCGATCCTTCAATATAATTGCCTTCCTGTCCCCCCATATCCAGGACCTGGAACCACAGCCCGGTCTTTTCATCCCTTACCTTCATGAGCGCATCACAGGTCCTGCTCAGGATTCCGATCAGGTCTGTCCTGCCCGGATGGTCCTCTGGCAGGTAATCCAGTACTTCGACAATCGCCATGACATACCAGCCCATGCCTCTTCCCCAGAAATGCTTTGACTGACCAGTTTCAGGGTTGCACCAGCGCTGCCCACGGCTTTCATCCCATGCATGGTAAAGCAGACCTGTATCAGGGTCCAGTGTTCTGCTATAAACCTCCCTGATCTGGAACACAGCTTCATCAAACCACGCCGGCTGATCAAAGGTGCTGGCATAATCAGCAAGCATTGGCTCTGCCATGTAAATCCCGTCGAGCCACATCTGCCAGGGATAGATCTTCTTGTGCCAGAACCCTCCACTGTTTGTCCGGGGGTGGCTCTCCATCTGGCTAACCAGCGTTTGAGCAGCTTTCAGGTATTTCTCCTCCCCTGTGCGCTTGTACAGCTCAACGATGTTCCACCCCGGCCGGATCCGGTCTATATTGTAATCCGATAGTTTATACCCATTGATGCTTCCATCTTCCTGCACGAAATAATCGATATAGGCCCGTGCATAATCCGAATACTTTAAATCCGCATCCCCCAGCCTGTCAATTGCCGAAGCAAGAAAAGCATAATCATATTCGTATTTGGGTTTGTCACGCAAATAATAGACCAGGCTGTCGGACCGGTACATTACGGCGTCTGCAAAGCGCTTTGCCCAATACAGCTCCTCCTGCATGCCCTGCCCGTTTCCAGGACCCTTGCAGCTAAGGAGAAAGATGGGGATGAAAATAAAAAAATACGCCTTCATAGCTAAGCAAATTTAAATTACTGATATCGAAATCAAATTTACATCGCAATTCCAAAGAAAATGAATCTGGCATACCATATTGCGGGCCTATTTTCCCAGTGCTTATAAATCTGCCTCCTGAACCAGTGCTTTAAATGCAGGAAGGTAAGTCTCATATAAATCCCGCGGATCAAGGTTATTGATGCTGAATGTATGGCGGCTCCATTCCGGTCCGGAATAAACAGCATAATGTTTCGAACAGGCGATAAGTTTCCGGTACTTCGCATCATCAGGCCCCTGTAGTCCCTTCACAACCGAAATTCCCATGCGAGAGGCCAGGTATGGATCTTCACCATTGGTTTCCTGTCCTCTTCCCCAGCGCGGGTCACGGAAGATATTTACATTTGGAGTCCAACCAGACAGACTTAAAAAACGACGGTTTTCGACACCCTGCTGCTGTGATTCATCGTATTTGGCACGGACTTTATCAGATGTTGCATCGAAGATCCTGTAAATAAGCTTTTCGTCGAAAGAAGAAGATAAATGATTTCATTTGAGTCGCCGGTTTAGAAGTTATATTTAATTCAATTGCCGATATCAGAAGCCGGCTTCCTAAGGATCAGAACGTCTCCCTTTTTCATGTAAATATCATATTCATAAACTCTTTTCAATGAGGATGGAGAAAAAACCTTGTCTGTATGATACAAAGGAGCTTTTATTTCTGAAATAGTATAAAATGGATTGCGGTTTTGCTTTCCGGCTTTCTTTAATCCTTTTCCTGTAAGTGGGGAAAAGGAACGAATTCTGCAATTACCACTGATCGAACATTTTACAATGGCTTCCTCTACTTCACCATACTCCCAGTGAATATCCACTTCAAACCCTCCTCTGGCTTTTAATCCTGCGATACTGCCTTTTTCCCAGGTGTCAGGTAAGGCAGGTAAAAGATGAATTGCCCCATCATGACTTTGAAGCAACATTTCAGCAATACCGGATGTGCATCCAAAATTTCCATCGATCTGGAACGGTGGATGAGCATCGAAGAGATTCAAATACGTCCCTCCACTCATAAACCTTCCGCTTCGAACTACAGGTTTTAACTGGTCATTTATCAGCTTTAACGCATGGTTTCCATCCAGGAGACGCGCCCACAGATTTACTTTCCATCCCATTGACCAGCCGGTAGATTCATCTCCCCGCGCTTCCAGCGAAGTCCTCGCTGCAGCAAAGATTTCAGGAGTCCTGAATGGGGATATCTGACTGGAGGGAAAAAGTCCATAAAGATGAGAAACATGACGATGCTTGTCGTTAGGATTGTCCCAATCGTACATCCATTCCTGCAATTGACCCCATTGTCCTATCTGCATCGGTGGCAAGCGCTTCAATGCCTCATCAATTCCAGAAATTAAATCCTTATCGGTTTTTAAAATCCTTGCAGCTTTTGAAGTTACATTGAATAAATCGAAAAGAAGCTGGTTATCCATTGTTGTTCCAGCAGAAATTGAAACAGTCGGGTGAACTTCAGGAGCGTTCTCCGGAGATACAGAAGGACAAATTACCAGCCAACCATGATCGGGTTCCTCAACCAGGAAATCAAGATAAAATAATGAGGCTTCTTTCATTACGGGGTAAACCGATTTAAGGTAATCCAGGTTCCCGTTATATTCGTATTTTTCAAAGAGATGTTGTGAAAGCCACGCTCCACCCATAGGCCACATCCCCCAGAATGCTCCGTCGATCGGACCATTGATGCGCCAGATATCGGTATTATGATGCAATACCCATCCCTTCGCACCATACATTTCGGCTGCAGTTTTCCTTCCGGTAACTGAAAGTTCGCGAATCATCCCGACCAGGGGCTCATTCATTTCAGTAAGATTGGTCTTTTCGGATGGCCAGTAATTCATTTCAGTATTTATATTCACAGTGTACTTACTGTCCCAGGGAGGTGTAAGCTGGTTATTCCAGATACCCTGCAGATTGGCAGGCTGTCCCCCGGGTCGGGAAGATGAAATCAATAAGTAACGGCCATATTGAAAATAAAGTGATACAAATTGCGGATCATTCCCTGTGGCAAACTGTTCCAGCCTTTTATCAGTCGGGTTTTTTGTTGAATCAGTTGTGCCAAGATCCAGGTTTACCCTTCTGAAATAGTTACTATAATCTGCAATATGATCCTCTAAAATCTGATCATAATCCTTCTTTAACGCACCCTGGAGAAAATCATTAGCCCTTTCTGAAGCATTTGCACTTATATCTTCATAGCTGTTAAAATTGCTTGCAATGGAAATATAAATTATGGCATCATTTGCATTGCTAATTTCCAGTGTGCTTTCCCCTGCGATTATTGAACCCCCGTTAAGTACAATTTTAGCTTTTATTTCAAACTGAACATTTCCTTTTACTGACTCAAAATCGCTGCCGGTTCCATCCATAATCAACTCATCAATGTCATTTGTTGAAACATTCACTTCTGATGGCCTTTCGAGGGTGGCAGAAAAACTCAGAGATCCTGGTTTATTTGCCGAAATTTTAACAACGATCACCTGGTCAGGAAAAGATGAAAATACATTTGTCGTGTATTCTACTCCACCGACCTTATATCTGCTTGATGCGACAGCATTTGAAATATCCAGTTCCCTGTAATATTCGTTGTAGTTCTCATGCCCCGGGAAGTGGAGTTTAAGATTTCCAGCTGTCTGATAGGGCATTCCATGAGAAGTCCTGGAAATAAATTTCTTATTAACAATTTCCTGGGCTTCTTCATATTTACCCCCGAAAATAAGATTCCTGACCTCCGTTAAGGCATTTTTCGCATCAGGATTATCATTTCGGTTTGGCTGCCCTGCCCAGAGAGTGCTTTCATTAAGTTGAATGGTTTCACTATATGGATCTCCATAAACCATGGCCCCCAGTCGACCGTTTCCTAGAGGCAGAGCCTCTACCCATTGATTGGCAGGCTGATTGTACCAAAGCTTTAAAAGGCTGTCATTTTGAGCAGATAAGTGGTTTATCAGGACCAGGTCAATTATCAGAAACAGGATTGACTTTTTCATTTCTATAAAAATTTAGCACAAATGACATTAACTATTAAAATCTGATCCGGCCTGGTTTCTCTCATGAATATGTTATTATAGGAATGAAATATTGTACGCCATTTTCCAAAAGGGTAACATACATTCAGTTTCTATTTTGTTTTTATTCTTATTACTGTCAATGACATTGGCGGCATTGAGTAATCGAATGTTTTTTTTACTTTGATTTCTGAACGGACCGGAATAACATTCTGTGTATTTTCAAAGGAATTTTCTGCTTCCGGGTCGCCGCTTAGCAAGGTATGCTCAGCTTCTGAAATTATTTTTCCAAAGCCTCCTAAATTTACTTTCACACTCTTAAATACATCTGAGTAATTCACCATCTTTAAAATAACATCTCCGCTCTTAAGCTCCTGGACGCAAGAGGACGCTATTGTCATATCCTGTTCATCGCCAATGATTACCTTGTCGAAATAATAATCACCCTGGTTGAGGGAAAACATCTTTTGTACATAGTAATTTGGAGTGGCGCAGATTGAAACATTGTCAAAAAAGATCATATCTGTATTCCATTGTGTAAAATTCCTTTTGGCAAGCAATGGAGCATAGGAGGCCATTCT
>CAYSAH010000026.1:0-13368 GCA_964428945.1 uncultured Bacteroidaceae bacterium
AAGAGGTGAAGGGGATGGATTAGCTGTGGAATTGACAGTAAATGACGTTACCGGATCCATCTCAAGTAAAGTGTTGTACTCTTTAAGCACTCCCGTTACAGTAATTTCATCTCCCCTCTTAACTTCACCCAGACTGCTCGAATAAATTGCCAGGCCAGCAGTTTCATCCTGCATATATCTGATTACTCCCAGCTCATCACCATTTGTTACAATACCTGTAACCGTGACTGTCTGTCCTGCTCCCAAAGCCCGGGCCGCAGCAATGTTATCCTGTGCTTGTGTCCCAATAATAGCGAATATGATGAAACTAAAAATTATTATGCTCTTCTTCATTATATAATATGTTAAAATGTTATTGCCAGGGAAGTTGTAAAACGTCTTCCCATTCCAAAAAATACGGTCGCTGATCTTGCATCAAAACTCTGGAATTCAGAGTACGGACTGAAGGAATCATTATTGGTAGCATCCCAGATATATTCAGTATCAAGCACATTCAACAGGGAGAATCTGATATTGAAATTTGCGGCATCAATGACCTTGATCCTGAAATTGTAGCCAGCATGGAAATCAAACAGGTTAAAGTCAGGCATGACCCAGGAATCCTGCACCTCTCCGTCGGCATTGGTGGTGGCCTCGGGTGTAAAGTTTGAATAATATTTTCCAAAATAGGTCTGACGAAGGTTCAGGTATACCCCCTTTAAAGGCTCATAGCGGATACTTGTCCCCAGCTGGGTTTGCGCCGCATCTCCCACATGGATGCCCCTGGCATCGAAATCAAGTTGTTTTTGGACAGGAAGACTGTTTTCCTCAAGGTAAAATTGAAGGTCCTGGATATAGGAGTCCCATATCCAATCGCCCAGTGAAATCGTACCCTGGAGTTCAAGATTATGCAGGATCTTATATGCAAAATCAACTTCAATACCCATATGCCTGGCATTCATTCCGGGAATATCTGCATAGACTCTCTGTTCGCTGTTAGCATCAGGATCATCAGGAATATAGCCCGGGTCCCCGGCTTGCAGGTTATAAGATGAATAAATACGGTTGGTAGGTTTATTATCCCAACGGGTAAAGTAAGCATTCATCTGCATGGAAAACCTCGTACTTGCGTAATTATATCCAAGCTCAACAGCCTTGATCAACTCATTATCAAGTTCCTCTGCAAAATTTGTTGTATACCCGCTGTAAAAGTAATTATATGGCCTTACACGGGATAAATATCCAATGTTCATGTAGATGCTTGAAGCATCACTTAGATTAAAATTCGAACCACTTTTAACCGTAAAACCCTGTTTATAGATCCAGCCTGATTCCGACTTATCAAAATAGTCAATTTTATTATATCCGCTAACTGCCGTTGTGAGGTTAACAAAAGCTGAGAACCTGTTGACTGAATATTCCAGCTGGCCAAAAATTCCACCCCATCTTACCTTACCTTCATAGTAATTGTATATAACCGTATCGCCAACGTATTTCATGGCAAGGAGCGGATAGTTGACATAGTCCCGCCTGGTATCAGCCATATCAATAGCATAATCGCCCCCCAGCAGATCCCTTATAGTTGTATAATGAATGCCCCTGTATGATCTCAGGTCTATCCCTCCACTGAGCTTAAGGTTCTGGCTGATCCTGTAATTTACTTTCGAAAGCAAACCAACCCAGTAGTGCTCATTGTTTTGCCTGATCATATAATTACTTGCATAGGTAAGGGAATCGTCGTATGTCGGATTCACAGGCCTTAGATTCAGTGGAGGCTGAGGCTTCCAGTTGTCATTGTAAATTCCCTGCCAGTCGATCTGCCCGTAATTTGGATCTTCCGGATCCATGATGATCCTCGTATCCTTTACACTTGATTTTGGGCGTACACCACCACCCTTTCCGACAGAAAGATAGAGGTTATTTGAAATTGTCAGCCTGTCTGAAATGGTCCAGAAGTCCTGTAAAGTAAACTGGGGTTTATGGTACTCATTGGTTCTTTCTGATAGTACTTCCTCGGGTGCGTCAGGATTATCCTTGTTCCTTCTGAGCGTTCCCCAGTGCTGGTTATAACCAACACCTGCACCATAGATATTATACTGATCATTGGCTGTCCGTAACTCCGAAAGATCAATGCCCAATTTCTCAGCATATACAGTATCGTAGGCTGATATGGGCCTGGTGTAGGATCGCTGGTCGTGCATCTGGGGTGCCCCCATGGCAGTTAATGTAAACAGGTGCTTATTCAGGCGCTTGTCTATCTTGGCATAATAGAACCAACCTTCTGAAAAGGTATTGTCCACCCAACCATTACCCTTCTTATATGCGCCGGCTAAGGTAATTCCCCAGCCATGAGGCAATTTTCCACTTGTAAATCCAAAATTCGACTGAAGTTTACCCTGGCTGTCGATCGACTGTTTAAAAGTGGTTTGCCTTTTGTTCTCGATGCCCTTTGTTAAGATGTTAATGGTTCCCCCGACAGAGGGCAGTGCCAGCTGTGAAGCGCCAAGCCCCCGCTGTACCTGCATGGTCCTCGTAACCAGGTCAAGGCCAAACCAGTTCGACCAGTAAACCCATCCGTTTTCCATATCGTTCACGGGAATTCCGTCGATCATAACTGCCAGGTTGCGCTGGTCAAAACCACGGATCGTGATCCGTGCATCTCCATCACCACCGCCCTGCTGTGTTGCATAAACCCCCGGTGTTGTATTCAATATCATCGGCAGGTCCTGCCCTGCAAGTTCCTCCTGTATCTGCGCCGGGTTCACATTGGTAAAAGCCACCGGGGTCTCCCGCGATATTGCCATATCGGCAACGATAACAACCTCATCGATGGTGAGGGATCTCATATCAATCTCAAGGATCACGGGTTTACCGGTCAATTCAAATTCCCTCACCTCGGGTTCATAGCCAACATAGGAAAAATTGAAGGTATACTTACCATTATCCAGTCGCAATGAAAACTTTCCATCATAATCGGCTACTGTACCCCTTGCAGGACCATACATAACAGTTGCCCCAAAAAGTGTTTCACCGGTCTGGGCATCCCTGACTACCCCAGAAACAACAGTCTGCTGGGCTTGCATCAGTGAAGTCAGCCCGGCGAGGAACAGAAGAACTATGATCTTTTTCATTGACAGAGATTTGGTCGATGCTTAGTTTTTTATCAATTTTCGTGAAAGCATGTGGTCGTCGGAAAGTATCCTCACCATGTAGATCCCTTCTTTCAGGAAGCCTATTTCCAGTGAACGACGACGAATTCCAGCAAGGTCCCGGGATTCATACACCTGCTTGCCGGAAAGATCAAAGATCATCACCCTGTCGATCCCTTTTTCATAACTTATCTCTATTTCAGATGAAGCAGGATTCGGGAAGAGGTCGAATGAGCGGATCACCTCCTCGTATTCCACTGCTGTTCCGTGTTCGCAAATACTGTAGTGTGCATTCAATGAATCCCATTTATCAACACCTCCCGGCACCGTATCCCACTGCACGGTCACATTAAATTCAACGGTAGGCATGTCAGAAGCATAAACACCTTTTTTTACACCATATTTCCGTACAAGCGAATGGTTGCTGCTCCAGGGAAGCCAGTAATAACCGGATGGAACAATATATTTGGAAATAAAAACACTGTCCCTGCCAATGATCACATTGTTCTCATAAATATTCTTATAAACCCATTCATTTGTGAAAGAGGCCCATCCGGAACCATCCGAAGGCATACCTCCGCCAATAATACCGAAGAGGTCTATAAGCACAAAATCTCCAACATTTCCGCTTCCACCTGTATCTTTAAACAATGCGATAGCATCATTTCCGTTCATGTAGGTCGGAGCCGGATAGTCATGGTCCAACTGCTGTGCCAGCGCCCTCAGATTCGGATCTGATGCAGGTGAAGTTTCGGTACTGGTGGTCTGTCCGTTAACGATCAGGTGGGTGCCATAAGCTTGAATAAATCCTTCAAGCTTTGTGATCCCTCCGTCTGTGTATGAATTGGCACCATTGCTGTACCTTGCCACCCAGTAGGTTCCCAGGTTGATTATTCCGTCGGTTGGATTATATATCTCGAGTCCCTTGTTATTTCCACTACCTTCCAGGTACTCGGAGAAAAATAACTCTGTACAATCCTGTGCAAACAGGCTACCTGCAGCCAATAAAATTCCTGCTACGATTAAAATCCTTCTCATTTTTATTAATTTATTAATACCAATACCATATGAACCCCATGGGGAACATATAAGAAATTTAAGAATAAAAACCGGGACGACTGGAACGCCGCCCCGGTGTTTTTAAGTAAAAATCATAGTCACTGCTTTACAAACCTGCCAATGGCAGATCCTTCGGCATTCTCCATTTTCATGAGGTACATACCCTCTTTCAATGAAGAGACATCAATACTGATCTTTTCCATTCCCCGGTTTTCGACCTGCATAAGTGCAGTTCCGGTAATGTTGTAAATCGTTATTGAATGTATGGCTTCTGCCTTGTCAACATAAAGCTTGCTGACAGCCGGAACAGGATAGATGTTCACATTTTCGAAAAGACCATTACTGATCCCAACTTCAACCGTGAACTCGATCGTATACACCTTTACAGTAACGCCATCTTCAGCTGTTACTTCTATTGACGCTGTTCTCGCTGTGGCATTTCCTGACAGGTCAGCTGCAGGGACAATATTAACTGTTGCATTCGGATCAGTGGCTGTGGCCGTAATACTTACCGATGTTGTGCCGGCAGGCAATGTTGCAAAGTAAGTAAGCTGCGCTGGGCTGAAGCCTTGCACACTCGTACCATCATATGCCAGCGCACTCAGGGTGGCAACATGAGCAGGCTCGGGTTCTACCAGGTTATGAATTCCGAGGCTGTCAAAGAAGTTCACATCCTTAACGATCCATTCAGAATTATCGGCTGTTGTTCCGGCACTTGAGGCCCAATCTGTGTTGCCCTCCATAATTGTACCTTTCCTGACGAGTGTATGGTCGAGTGTTGCAGTGGTAATACCGGCAACATCCCACCCGGTTCCGGGATCAGGGCCAATTGCACCAACGATGTCGACAAGTGTGGTATCCATTCCTGTTACGATAACAAGACCCCTTGCATCATCCCCATTGTGATGAACAACACTTGGATATGCAAGAACTTCATCGGCATTTTCAGCTGCAAACATTGTTACATCAGTCTCATTAGTGATGATAACCCAGGTCTCATGCGATCCAAGCACAGTTCCTACAGGGAAAGTATGGAAATATTCCCATGAATCACCACCGTTACTTATCTGCGCAATCTGGTAGTAAGCCAGATTAATGGCTTCATCATTTGGATTAAATACCTCGAGTGCCTTATTATTTCCTGTTCCTTCAATATATTCTGAGAAGATCAGGTCGGCCGGCATTTCAGCGTCCAGCGTAATTGTATACGTTTTCGTGGTCGATCCGTCCTCTGCAGTAACGATCAATTTATACCCGCTTGCCAGGTCTGTTGCCAGCGTGGTTCCGTCGGCTTCATAGGTCATGAAGCTTGCTCCTGCTGCAGGATCAAGAAGGGCTTCGAAAGTTGTAACCGTAGATTTAAAGAGTACACCCGAAATAGTTCCTGCACCGCCATCAATGGTATAGACAAGTGATGTTACAGTTGCATCCGTGCTTAACGGGGATTTTGTGATCGCATAGGTCTTGCTTGTATTGCCATCCTGGGATGTAACGATAAGTTTATACCCGGTCTGAAGATCCGAGGCAAGGGTTGTTCCGTCGGCTTCATAAACCTCATATGTTGCACCATAGAAAGGCACGATATTCAGCTTGAATGCTGCCAGTTCTTCAAGTGCAGGAATCAGGGTTATTTCCCCGCCGGCGTCATCAACATTGTATTTTTCAGAAGTAACACCTGCAAGGGCTGATGGTATTTCAACAACGTCAGCAGCAGACCTTGGATAGACCCTCCATTTTGCGTAGGAATAGGATAAAGGACCGGTGATGTCATAAGTACCACCAAGGTTTAGAGTCGCTGCGTAATAAACATCATCCGTCAGGATCACACCTGAGCCGTCATTCACTTCAGCTTCACCATAGCTATTTGCAGCTTTAACTACCTTGGCTGAACTCAATTTTACGATCACTCCTTCCAGTTCCTCTCCGGCTGCACCTGTGGCAACCATTGCGGGAGCAGGAACAGCTTTCCCTGAAGCGATCACTTTGTAAGAGATCAGATTATTCATCTGGGTAAGACTAAAATATTCTTCAACCTTTCCTGCTATTACAATACTGTCGCCAACCAGGGGCTTGTTCACTGCGTCCCTTACAGCAACTGCACTGTATGCACCTTCACCATCGGATATATAATATTCGTTTGTACCATTTGCATAGGTAACAATACCCGTGGTAAGACAGATGGTATCCGCATAACTTGAGTTCCCGTTTGCTTCAAGGGTTCCCTGGATATCTGCAATGGAGAACATAGGAACGATGACAAAAGGCTCTGAATCATCCATCGGTTCTTCAGGAGGGAAGGTGGTATTGCCTGATTCAGCAATTCTTATGATCGTAATAAGTGAAGCTTCTGCATCTAATGGTACTGTAAAATCAGCTGTTCCCGCCAATGGATCAAGATCTTGCAGGAACGATTCAAAAGTCGCCCCATTATCAAAACTTACCCATAAGGTTACATTGTTGCTAATGCCATCAGCGATCCAGTCAATATGTATGTCCTGGCCGGGGTAGAAAACTTCTCCACCTGCAGGATAGGTAATTTGAAGTGGTCCGGAGGTTGTGAAGGTCGAAGACTGTAAAGCATCAATTGCATTTCCTGCTTCATCCTGAACCACATTGGCCAGCAATGCAACATAATATACCTGGTTATAGTTGAGTTTAGCATCCGGAACAATTGTTATTTCTGTTTTTCCAGGATTTATAGTCGCTGTAAAAGCTACTACAGCACCTGCAGCATCTGTTTCCCTTAACTCAACAAGGCTCGCAGGATCTGTAATTTCTGTTCCGCCAACATTTTGAATTGCTTCTGAGAACTTAAGGCTTATATTGGAAAGCGTAGATACTCCTGTAGCAGCATCGGCCGGATTAAAAGTTACAACCGGGGCTTCAAGATCAGGACCATGTTTTCCAAGGTTACTGAAATCGTCCTGTGCATTAACGATCCATTCGGAATCGTCGACATTTGTCCCTGCACTTACCGCCCAGTCAGTTGCACCAACAACAATTGCTTCCTTCCTGATAAGGGTATGGTTTGCCGTTGCGTTTGTTACCCCGGCAACAGTCCATCCTGTACCCGGATCCACATCAGGGGTACCAATAACATCCTGGATCGTTGTATCAACTGCGGTAATATATACTATTGCACGTGCATCATCTCCGTTATGGTGAACCACACTTGGAAAAGCCAGTACCTCATCTGCATTGGCCGGATCAAATAGCGCTATGCTGGTCTGATTTGTAATGATCACCCATACATCTCCCGGAGCTATTGAGGCACCTTCAGGGAATGTATGATAAAAAGCCCATCCTCCTCCATTGCTGGATTGGGCGATCTGGTAAGAAGCAAGATCAACAGCCTCTGAATTCGGGTTGTAGATCTCAAGTGCCTTGTTGTTGGAGCTTCCTTCAATGTATTCGGAGAAGAAGAGCTGCGCCGGGACGAAAGGAGCTTCCTCGAAGGAGAAATCATCCCAGTAAACGACCGCCCCGCTGTAGGTCCTGACCTCAAAATAGAAATCCGTAGCAGTCGCAGGGGCTGTAACAGTCGCACTGTATTGTTGCCAATCTGCACCATTTGCCAGGTAAGCATTGTCGGGTCCTCTAAGTTCGGCAGCATTATCAGCCAGGGTGCTTGTGCCATTCATCCAGTAAGACCAGATCCTGGCATCTGTACCATCATTGGCAACAACCTTATACCACAGGCTTACTGTATAGGTTTTTCCAGGGGTAACGGGAATCGTTTGTGAAATATCAGTGGTACCCCCGGTGTGCTTTGCAGAGTAAGTACCTGAATGAACTTCAGTAGCCTCCTGCTCCGTGCTTTCGGCTTTTGTCCAGCCGCTTGGCGTTGTTGTATTATCCCAATCCTCGAATCCGGGATTAAGTACTAAATTCTGTGCTGAAATGCCCAATGCAAAAACACCAAGCATAATCAATAAGTAAAGTTTCCTCATGGTAAATAATTTAAGTTAAAATTTGCTGTAGTAGTAACATAAAACTTCTTTAACAAACAAAAAAGGCCAAATTAAGGGGAAGAATTGCCGATCCGGTAAATTCCCGAAAAAAGCAAAGTCTCTAAAAACCAGGAAGTAATAACTGATGCCTGGAATACGCATCCTCAATTTGCTGCAAGCATAAATATAGTAAACGTGTTTAAACAAAAGCTGAAGAAAAGGTTAAACATGCTGCATAATATGTTTCATTTGATGAACTGCGGTAATTCGTTTATTTAAGACCGGTTTTCTACGACTGCTGACATCAGATTTATGCCTTTGCAAGTAATATTAAAAAATGAATAGTTGCAGATTAAAAGGGAAAATATCCTGTAACAAATTAAAATTACATGCAGAACTTTATGATTCCCTTCCCTTTCAATCTTAGTGCGAAAGCATTTGGAAAGCTTCTTCAATAGCCAATTTAATATCTGCCTTTTTCCATGGTTTTGTAAGATACCTGAAAATAAATTCCCGTTTAAATCCTTCTAGGATTACTCCCGATTCAGGGTAACCGGTCAGAAGCATGCAAATTTTTGATGGGTATCTTGACTTTATTTCTTTTATGAAACTTAATCCATCCATTCCTGGCATCCTGAGATCAGATATAATAATTTGAATGTCCGGGTTCTGGAGAAGAATGGTCATGCCCTCTTCAGCGGAAAGGGACTGAATTATTTCAAACTCAGCTTTAAAGGTAAGGTGAAGTAATTTGAGATTTATAGGCTCATCATCGACATATAATATTTTCTGAAATTGTTCCAATAATTGGATCGGTTATTTATCCGCCTCACCGGGAAGAACCAACTGGTAACTCTTATCGATCAGGTAATCTGCCATGGGGCGCAGGGATCGTACAGCCAGGTGTTCCCTTTGCAGGATATTCATTCTGAAATCAGTCATAACTTCCTTCATCCGTATGATCTGGTTGATCTTTGTTTCGTGGTAAGTTAGATCGATGAAGATCCGCATATCGACTTCAGGAGCATTGATCGCGTAAAGTCCGTCAACAATGATCATGTCGATCTTTTCAAAATCCACCAGCAATTTATCGACCTGCTCCGGGATAAGGTCAACACAGGGCATCATGCACTCCTGCTCCTCCTTGAAATCGCGAATGGTCTTCCTGATCTTTACCCAGTCGTATTCATCGAGCCCGATCATGTCAAAACCCTTGTTGCGCCTCCACTCTTCCCTCAGCAGGGGTTGGATCTTGTAATAATTATCGGTATGGATCACTTTCACCCTGATATGATGGGACTTCAGCTCCTTTCCCAGCGCATGCGAAAGTTCAGATTTCCCGGAGCCGCTCTCTCCGGAAATCCCAACGATATACCGGTAGCGTTCCTCTTTCTTTTCCAGGTCTTCCAGCACCTTCTTGCAGATGGCTGCTGCAGCCTCCTTGTGCATATCGTTGATCAATAATATATCTCCGAGCATAGTACTATGTTTTATCTGCAACTTATCTCAGACACCTGATCCAGGGCAGGTTCAAGTTCCCTGCCGCAAATTTGTACTTTTATTTTGGTTTTTCCGGGTTCCGAAAGGCGAATTTTAACATCAGAACCTGAAATAGTTACATTAAATCTGGCACCCCTGAACCCAAAATTGAAATTCATCTCTTTCCACCAGCCGGGAAGGGCCGGTGCCAGGACCGGGATCTCCCCGGTAAGATCAAGACCTGCAAAGGCTGAAATTGTATCATAGACAGTTCCGGCCATCACCCCGCAATGAATCCCTTCACCCGTTGTACCTCCCTGGATATCATTGAGGTCGCTTTCCAGCGCTTCCATGTACAACTTCCAGCCAATATCATTTAATCCTGCCTTGAATGCAAGTCTTGCATGAACAAGCCTGCTTAAGGTTGACCCATGTGATGTGCGGGCTATATAGTAATCGAAATTGCGCAGAACATAATCCTTGGGTACTGTATAACCAAGCTCCTTAATCATTTTTGTCACTTCCTCATTCCCTAAATTATAAAACACCATTAATAACCCCGCCTGTTTAGAAAGCTTATATTCATCCGGCGATTTACCTTCTGCCTTCAGGATCCGGTCCAGCCGGTGAATATCTCCGTATTTGTTCCTGTATGCCTCCCAATCCAGCTCAGCCAGGTCAAAATATCCGTGGAAATGTTCTATAATACCTGAGTCGTTTATATTCAGAGCCAGCTTTGATCCGATCTCCTTCCATAGCATCATATCCTCCCCGCTGATCTTAAGTTTTTTAAAAACACTGTCAATCCCTGCACTGTCAAAATCTTTTTTAAGAATCTCCGCCTTCTTCAACATCCAGCATACCATTATATTTGTATAGGCATTATCGGTCAGCCCCCCTTCCTCACTTCCAGGCAACTTTTCATGAAACTCATCGGGCCCCATAACTTTATCAATGTGATATCTCCCATCATTTCCCTTTGCAGACTTACTGACCCAGAATTTGCAGATATCGAAGAAGAGTTCGATCCCATAATTTTTCATAAATTCCCTGTCATGCGTGGCATGATGGTAATTCCAGAGGTTATAGGCGATCGCAAGTGAAACATGTCGCTGCAGGGAACTGTAATCATCCCCCCATTCACCTGATAAGGGATTCAGGTGCACAACCTGGGTCTCTTCCCTTCCTCCGCTGCCACTCTGCCATGGGAACATTGCCCCTTCATAGCCATACTCCCTTGCATATTGCCTGGCGGCTTCCAGCCTGTAATACCTGTACATAAGGGTGGACCTTGTTACCTCCGGGAAGTGAAGATTGTACAAGGGAACAATGTAGAGTTCATCCCAGAATATATGACCCCTGTATGCTTCGCCGTGCAGCCCGCGAGGGGGTATCCCGGTATTCATTTTTGCATGGTGCGGGGAAGCTGAAACCATCATGTGATAAAGGTGAAGGTGGATCAGCCGCTGTGCGATCCTGTCGCCCGTGATCCGTATATTGACTTTCTCCCATATCTCCTCCCAGGCAGCCACCGATTTTTTCAGTTCATCCTGGAAACCCACAATATCATTTATCGAATGCACGGCGTCAACGATGGGATCTTTGGAATCGTAATCGAGCGTTGTGTAAAGGCTGATCATTTTTTCAAGCAGGATCTCCTCTCCTTCCTTCGCCTCAATTCGGAACAATTCAGCGATCTTTGCCCTGCCCGTTGTGATCTCGCTGCTCACGGATATTCTGTTGATCTTGTGGCGTGCAGCCATTGCGATCTTTATTCCCGACTCGTTGGTCCTCACCAGCAGCTGGAGGATCCGGTCCTTTGCATTTTCACTGACAGGTTCCAGGTGCTCCTGTTCCAGGTCGGCATAGCGCTCCACCCCGGCATTGATATGATCGGCACTGATCATGGACTGGATCTCAATCGCTTCTGAATAATTCAACGGAGTGATGGAATAAGTTAACCCTGCCCTGTGGGGGTCATGCATACCGGCAAACCTCGAGGATCTTATTTGCGTTCTCCTTCCCTTGTTATCCTCAACGATCAGAAAGCGGAATAGTAACCCGCTTTTCATATCAAGACGGCGGTGAATTTTTTCGATCTTAAATGAAGGCGAAGGATCAAATCCAAACCAATCCCCTCCGTTTATCCTGAACGAAACGGGCAGCCAGTTGGAAATATTTACAAGGTCCTCATTTTCAATTTCCCTGTCGCCTATTCTTGAGGTCCTCCTGTTAAAAAGCGCTTTTACATAGGTTCCAGGGTAATTCACCTTGTTTGCTTCACTCTCCTCAAAGGCTCCCCTGGTTCCGAAATACCCGTTCCCAACAGTCAGCAGGGCTTCCCTCGAGCGTTCCGAATCCATTTCGTAATCATAATAATTGAGATGCCAGGAATCCTTCTCAATGCCGTTTCTGAACCAGTCGTCCAGGTCCTCCATCGTCAGTTCGCCCAGGTCCTCCACCACGATATCACCTCCGTTGATCTGCAATTCCCTTGCATTCTCCTCCCTTGCAACACCTATTGTGAGACCAAAATTTCCTTTCTTACCCGCCTGCACTCCCGAAACCGCATCCTCCACCACTATTGCCCTGTGGTATTCCACTCCAAGACGATCACAGGCCGTTGTGAAAATATCCGGTTCAGGCTTGCCCTTCAGTCCGATCTCTGCAGATACTACCCCATCGATCCTTGTTTCGAAAAGGTCCAGGAGTCCGGCAGCTTCAAGCACCGGCTTACAGTTTTTGCTCGACGAGGCTACCCCGATCTTTACACCGGCAGATTTAAGCTGTTTGATAAGTTCAACAGTGGATTCATAAACCTTTACTCCCTCCTCATCAAGAACCTTGTTGAACAGGAGGTTCTTCCTGTTTCCAAGAGCGCAGACTGTCTCTTTTTCAGGACCGTCGGAGGGATCACCAAAGGGAAGTTCTATAGCCCTCGATTTAAGAAAATCATCCACACCCTTGTACCTCGGTTTTCCATCAACATAGGGAAGGTAATCATCTGCATGTGTAAATTCCCTGAATGGCTCACCAAAGTTCTTCTCCCGCGATCGTAAAAATTCATCGAACATCTTTTTCCAGGCAGATCCGTGCACCAGGGCTGTTTTGGTTATTACTCCGTCGAGATCGAAAATTACTGCATCAAATTCAGGCATCTTATTTTTTTTATTGTGAAAATTCAATTGAGCTTTCAAGATATCCATTTTTATTCTGGTATTCAAATCTTCCTTTCTTTGGACATCCCCCTTTATTTCATTCAATTTCACTGCATTGCAGGCTGAGCTATGGTTTCAGGAGATGAACAGGTGATAAGCCAGGAAAAAACGGGATGTCCAATTCCCTTATCCGACCTCCCCATTGGACATTTTGTTCAGGATGGATTGGGCATCTCCAAAAAAGTTTGTATATTATGAGACCTCCGGGCCGTTTACAAGATCTTTTCACTATGATCCGGCTTTACAATAAGATCTAATTTAACTGATAATGAAGAAAAAACTATTCCTGGCCTCGAACCACCTGCCTGTTCACACCTCAATGAATAAGGGCCAGTTCGGGATAAAGCCCGCAGATGAACTTACCACATCCGGACTGGATGATTTTTATAATCAATACGAGACAAAATGGATTGGTTTGACTGGTTTGGAAGATGCTTCCCTGGATAGCAACGAAATACAAACCCTCGAAAAGGAACTGCTGGGATACCGGTGCATCCCGGTTTTCCCCGACCCTGCCGATTATGAAAACTATCT
>CAYSAH010000026.1:13378-18002 GCA_964428945.1 uncultured Bacteroidaceae bacterium
CGTTCTGCACCAGTCCCCTGTGCGGCCCCTCGCGGGCGAGTATCTTCACCGGAAAATACCCGCCGTATCTGACCAACGGAGAACGCGCGCCGCTTGGCATGAAAACCGACCTTGACGCGAACGACACCATTTTCCAGGAATACGATCTGGCCCCTTTTCCACTATTTCACCCAGAATGCAAAATATGAGGACAATTACTGGGAGGCCTATATAAGGGTGAATCAACTTTTTGCAGATAAGATAATCTCCCTGGTGGAGGAAGATGATCTCCTCTGGATCCATGATTTTCATTTGTTGCTGCTGCCGGGGATGATCAGGAAGCAGCTGCCTGGCTTAAGCATCGGTTTATTCATCCATATTCCCTTTCCCTCCTTCGAGATATTCAGACTTTTACCCTGGCGCGAAAAACTTCTTGAGGGCATGCTCGGTGCAGACCTGATTGGATTTCATACCTACGATTACGTCAGGCATTTTATGAGCTGTGTCCGCCGTATCTTCGGCTACGATACCGTATTCAACAGGATCAGCATCGGTGAAAGGACGCTTAAGGCAGATGCTTTTCCGAAAGGATTAAATTACTTAAGATTTTTGCAGAAAGGTGTTGAGCATGCAGCTGATCCTGATTCGTCAACTGATGTTAAGGTTTTGATTGAAAACCTGCATAGGTCCGGGAGACAGGAAAAGATAATACTATCAATAGATAAATTAAACTATACAAAAGGGATACCCGCAAGACTGCAGGCATTTGAATTGTTCCTGACTGAAAATCCTGAATATCTTGAAAAGGTAAGCCTTATACTGCTCTCAATGATGTCAGGAGAACACGGGCAGTTTTACGAGTCATTGAAAAGAGAAGTGGATGAGCTGGTGGGTCGTATCAATGGAAATTTTGCAACGATCACCTGGATGCCGGTCCGCTATCTTAATCGTGAATTCAGCATCGATGAACTGATCGACATGTACTCTCTGGCAGACATTGCGCTTATTCTTCCCTTGAGAGACGGGATGAATATTGTTGCAAAAGAGTTTGTAGCTTCAAGGTTTAACAGCGACGGGGTATTGATCTTAAGTGAAATGGCTGGGGCCTCAAAGGAATTGCACGAATCAATCATCGTAAATCCAAATAACCTTGGTGAGGTGGTAGTTGCAATTAAGGAGGCACTGAACATGAGTCCGCTCGAACAAAACCGGAGAATGGAAGTGATGCAGAAAAGGCTTTCACGCTACACGATTCACCGGTGGGCCAGCGAGTTCATAAAAAGCCTGGGTGATGTTGCAGAATCCCAGAGAACCTCCCTTACCAGGAAGATCAGTACTGGCCATATGAAACAAATAATGAGGTCATACGGACAGGCAGGAAAAAGAATATTATTCCTCGATTATGACGGTACACTTACAGGATTCGAAAAAAAACCGGAAGATGCAAACCCTGATGAAGAATTGTATAATATTCTCTCTGTTCTCACAAAGGACCCGAAGAATACCGTAGTTATCATCAGCGGGAGGGACAAGGAGACGCTTGGCAGGTGGTTCGGTCCGGAATGGAGAATTCATTTCATCGCCGAACATGGGGTTTGGATCAAGAAACCCGGAGGTGAATGGCATATGATTGAACAGATCGATAATGAATGGAAAGATTCTGTTCTGCCGATGCTTGAATATTACGTCGACCAGACCCCGAAATCATTTATTGAGGATAAGAATTTCTCCCTGGTATGGCATTACCGCAATGCCGATCCTGATCTGGGCGTACAGCGTGCCTGGGAACTGAAGGATGAACTCCGGACCCTGACCTCCAATCTTAACCTGGAAATAATGGATGGAGACAAGGTGCTCGAGATCAAGTACTCAGGGATTAATAAAGGGAGGGCCGCACTCCACAAGATGGGCAGGAAAAAATACGATTTTATCATTGCCCTGGGTGATGACTGGACGGATGAATACACCTTTGGTTCAATGCCGGATGAAGCATATACAATAAAGGTCGGTGCCAAAACCACAAAAGCCAGGTATTATATTGAAAATGTTGAAATGGTACGGAAAATGCTGAATTGCTTCGGCGGGCAGGATTGCGAATAGGACTTCCGGTCTTTTATTGAATGATGAATATTACAAATTACGCGGTCATTCCTTCGTGAAATCCTTGCAAGTCCCGTCACCATAGCTGGATTGATCCTCGCAGACCCTGCTCCGTTTTGCAATACCGCAAACAATCCCTTCTCGTGTACACAATAAAATTCTTTTTCAGGAAACAGTTGAGAAAACATTTCCTTGCGTGTTCTCTTGTAACATATGTTACGTCTCAATCTTTATAATCCGGTATCTTTGATCCAAATTTAAATCCAAAGCTATGAACACCGATTTTCAAGCCTCAAGGAAGGCCAGTCTTTCTGAACTTATTGAATATTCGAAAGAAGCGATTGTAAGTAAAACCCTTATAAAAAAAGATAGCGGAACCATTACCCTTTTTGCCTTTGACAAGGGCCAGGGTCTGAGTGAACATACTGCACCCTATGATGCCATGGTGCAGATCGTTGACGGAAGTGGAATTATAAGGATTGATAAATCAGTTCACCATCTGTCCGACGGCGAGTTCATTATAATGCCGTGGAATATTCCACATTCCGATGAAGCACCAGAACGATTTAAAATGCTCCTCATCATGATAAAATCAAAATAAATGGAAGAGATCAGGAACTATAGTAAACTTGAAAAAGCTGATCAGTCCTTTGATGCATGGAAACTTATTGCTGACCAAAGAACAGAGTTTGTCAGGGTTCATCTCAAACCAGGGGAATACATCGATACGCATGTCAATCCCCTGGTTGTGTTTTTCTATGTGCTGGAAGGAAAGGGTGAGCTGACCCTTGGAACCGAAAGTGTCACCCTTGCCAAGGATGACCTGGTAAGGGTGGAAGAGGGGATCGAAAGGAAATGGGAAAACACAGGTACAGCAATACTTCAATTCCTGGTGATCAAACAGCTATGATGCCAGGGCTATGAAAAGCAGGGCCATACTCGCAATAACTGTCTTCCTGATGATCGCCGCCATGCTTTCTTTTGTCCAGGTGAAAGTGGACAATCCGCTGCTGATCCTGGAGCGCTTCTTCCCGGGCGGGGGATGGATCGAACTCTTTCTTGCCGCATTGTATGGCGGACTTGTTGCATGGTACATGTACGATCCGCTTCGTTCTGCGCGCTGGAGGCAAACCACCTGGCTGATCTTTTCGCTCGTCTTCTTTTCACAGCTCATCCTCGGGCTCACGGTTTCTGAAAAATTCCTGATGACAGGTAAACTCCACCTGCCGATCCCGGTGATGATAATGAGTGGGCCAATCTACCGCGGGGAATTCTCTGTAATGACGATACTCTTTATCAGCACGGTGATTTTATCGGGACCGGCATGGTGCAGTCATTTCTGTTATTTTGGTGCGCTGGACAATCTGGGGGCCGGTACAAAGCGAAAAAAAAGCACTCTTGGCAAGATCTGGAAACTAAAGATCCCCCTCCTGCTTTCCATTACAGCTGTTACGCTCCTGCTTAAATTCCTCAAGGTCGGAACCCTCCCGGCAACGTACATTGCCATCGGCTTTGGCATTGCGGGCCTGGCTGTTATCCTGTTCTTTTCACGAAGGAAAGGAAAAATGGCCCACTGCCTTGCCTGGTGCCCCATAGGAACCATTGTGAGCCTTGCAAAACATATCAACCCCGTCAGGCTGAAAATCCAGGACTCCTGCACAAGCTGTATAGTCTGCAGTTCCTATTGCAAATACGATGCACTGAAAAAGACGGACATCCTTAAAAGGAAACCTGCACTCAGCTGCACCCTTTGCGGCGACTGCGTAGCAAGCTGTCATGCCGGCTCCCTGCAATATAAGATCTTTTCCCTGAAACCTTCCATGTCGAGGAATCTCTATCTCGGGATCACGATCTCTATTCATGCCATAACCATGGTGCTTGCGAAGATCTGAGACCTTTCAGTCCCATTCCGGGCACTTCCAGTCCATACCACGTGCCAGTCGTCCCCTTCATTTTCAAACACGCTGCAGATTATCCCCGGTTTCGTTTCATTGAATATAGAAAAATGCTAATTTTGCACCCCTCGGGGTATAGCGCAGCCTGGTAGCGCGCGTCGTTCGGGACGACGAGGTCGTGAGTTCGAATCTCGCTACCCCGACAGGTCAATTTAAAGCCCGGTTCGCTGTAAGCGAACCCGGGTTTTTGTTTTTCATACGCGTCGAGAGCGCCAGCTTTCACAAGCGTATGAAAAACAAAAACCCGAAGGACCGACGAAGGAGGTCCGGGCTTTGAATGGACCTGGTCATTCCCCCCATTCGAGATCATGGCGACCAAAGGAGCCATAATCTGTATAAAATAAGTGCCTGAAGTATTTAGGAGTACTTAGGAGTACTTAGGAGTGCCTGGCTTTGGCTGTAGGCTGTAGGCTGTAGGCTGTAGGCTACACGCTACGCTTTACGCTCTACGCTGCAAGTTTGCATCCCGGTCTGCCCGGTGCTCCATGCCCGGTGCTCCGCGCCCTGTACTTTGTGTTCCTTTGCGCTCCTATATAGCTGTTACACAGAGAGGCACAAAGAAGCACGGAGAAGCACAGAGGAGCAGCAAG
>CAYSAH010000027.1:0-15243 GCA_964428945.1 uncultured Bacteroidaceae bacterium
GGAGCCGGGTTGTATAAGCCCGGTGAGGAGATATAGTAACTGGCTTTTCCCGGCTGCTGTCGGACCAATGATGGCAGTTTGTGATCCCTTTTTGATCGAGAGGGAAACAGATTTGAGAGCGGGCTTATCGCCGTAAAAAACAGATACATTTTTCAATTCAATGTTGCCTTCCAGACTTTTTTCCACCTTTCCCCTGTCGGCTGTTTCGGGGGCTTTTAATACCTCGTCGATGCGTGCATATGAAGCAGAAGCCTGTGCAATAACATTGCTCATAAAGCCAATCATTATGATGGGAAAGATCAGGATGGTAACATAACTGTTGAATGCTGCAAAATCGCCCAGTGACATGCTTGCATTGATAACAAAATGACCTCCGAGTGCAAGAATTGTAAGGGTGGCCAGGTTTGCAATAAAGGTGATCACAGGGATCAGTGTGGCAAACAGGCTCAGAATGGAAATCCCGATGTTTTTTGCTTCAGCACTTGCATCGATGAATTTGCGGTATTCCGTTTGCTGGGAATTGATCACACGTATGATGGCTGCTCCCAGGATACTTTCATTGATCACACGGTTCAGCCAGTCGATCACCTCCCTTGATTTTTTGAACAATACCCTGACCTTTCTCAGGATCACGAAAAAGATAAGGCCCATCAGTGGAATTGTCCCGATAACCGGCCAGGCCAGCTCCTTGTTAATCGTTAGCAGGATCACACAGGTTCCAATGATTATAAAGAGGGAGGAAATGATCGTGGTCACCGCCATGGAAACAAACATCTTTACCGAATCCATATCGGAAGTAAGGTTTGTGAGCAGCTTCGAGGGATTTGATTTCTGGATGAAGGAAAAGCTCTGCCTGGATATCTTTTCCGACAAGCGTTTTCGCAGGTCCAGGGCAACCCTTTCCGAAGCAAAAGTCTGAACGATCTGCTGAAAGTAGCCGAACACAAAAATAATGACTGAGGCTCCCAGGAAAAGTAAGATCACATTTTTAAGGACATAGCTTCCACCGGTAAACGAGTCAATTCCATGGCCAATGATCCGGGGAATAATCAGGTTGGCCGCATTCCCGACAAGGGTGAGCATGACAAGGAGCACGACCATGCCCTTATAAGGCTTGAGCAGACCGAATATATTGGGTTTGTCTTTCTTTACTGTGGCGGGTTTCCCGGGCTTATTCATTGCAGCATTTTACTTCAGTTAATTTATTCAGCGCATTTTCTTTCATTCTCTCCAGGCAGGCAAGGACCTCTTCTTTCTCATTTACGCTGAACCCATCGTACAGGGCTTCCGACCATGAAACAAAAACAACATGCAAGGGTTCAGGAATCTCTATTGTTTTTTTTGGTAATCATCTACAGGTACTGCCGTGCATCATTGCTGGATACATGCCTTTTGATATAGCCATTTCTTTCCAGGATCTTCAGCTTCAGTTAACTGCCATCTCAGGTTCAGCTTCCGCAACCCTGATGCACTTTTTGATTCGTACGATCCAGGATTATTTCAGACAGATCAATTACAGCTGATGCAAATGATGTATTCGCTGCTGGTAAAAGGGCTTAATGCACCACTTCCATCTTCCGGATGAAGCTTTGACCTTCAAATTCCATGCGCAGCACATAAATTCCGGGGGCCAATGATTGTACATCAAGGTCCAGGACATGGTCGCCCGCTACCATGTTCCCTTTGTGTATTTCCCAGATCTGACTGCCAGCGAAATTATAAAGCATGAAAGTAACTTCCCCTGCATTTTCCAGGTGGTAGGCAAAGCGTGTCATATCACGGCATGGATTCGGATAGTTCTGTCCCAGGGGCATGAGGCTGTCCGTTTTACCGGGGGCGGTTCCGATGGGTGGTGAGGCGTCGCCAAGTTCGGCCACCTCCTCGGGTGTGAGGGCAAGATCCCAGATTGCCAGCTCAGAACAGATGATCTCCGTGTCCTCTCCATCCTCATCGGCAAAGAATAAGACCTGGTCAGTCAGGGCATCACGGCCATCCACTTCCTGTCCGGCACCATCCACCCACAATTCACCATTCATATATAGTTTGATGAATTCCCCGTTTTTAACTGTGAGAACCATCCGGTACCAGGAATCCACTTCCAGTGCATTGGTTGAATATGCAAATCGCCATGCACCAATTAAATTGTCGGTATTGACAAAGAGTTCCGCATCATCCAGGTTATCAGGATTTGTCTGGTATATTGCATTCCACACTCCCTGAACCGGAATCGAAAAATCGACCTGGAGGGTATACTCATTCACAGGAGCTGCGATGTCGTGAGCCATCACCAGGTAACTCCCTGTTCCAACATGTACGGCCTTGTTATCGGCTGAGGGACCAGCCGCAACATCGATTTCCCCTACACCGGTCAGGTCCTGCCCCAGTGTCGCCTGCAAGGAACTGGTACCATCAAATTGCCACCATCCATTGCGTTCAGGCACCTGGCCATTTACAAGCATTCCACATAAAAGGAATAGAATCATCGGAATTCTGAAATATGTTTTCATAATGTTGGGATATTAGATTATTGCTTCAGGAAAGGTATCAATTCCCATCTCAATTTCAAAGTCTTGTATGGAATATATTCGCAAATTGCTAATACAGATTGGGACTGGATAAGAGCATCCAAATCTTCCTCTCACTATCTTTTAGTCATGCGGTTATAAAGAGGCAGGTTCGTTTATTACGGAAGTTCCCTTCCCCGATCTGATTTCTGCAGGCAAACATACTACATGTATGCGCAGGAAAAATATCAATTCTTAATAAGCCTGATCGTTGATGTTAAATAGCCGTTGAAGTATAGCCTGAATTCCGAATAAAATGTGGGATGTGGAGTCCGCGAGATTAAGATGATTATTTATCACTTTCCCTTCAGCACCTTATCCGCAGCAAGCTTCCCGGTAAGAATGCACATGGGCACTCCTGCCGGACTGTAGGTCCATTGCCCGGCCTGGTAAACATATGGTAAGGGGGTATTTACCGAGCGACCCGATTGCTGCATTTTGTGGATAACCGGGATTTCGTCCTGGAATGACCACCCGGTAATGGCTCCCTCAGACGTTCCTACCCTGCTCTCAATACTCAGCGGAGTGAAAGAGAAACGATCAAGTACTTTATCCTTTAACACCGGGTAAACGGAGCCTGCCAGGGTGGCCAGGACACCCTTTTCAAGTTCCTGTAAGAATTCTTCATACCAGCCCGACTGCTTTACTTTAAGGAATAAGTCATATTCTGTTAAAAAGCTGACGACCAAACCCGTTTTGCCCTCGGGGACCATCGAGGGATCCTTTAATCCCGGAATCGAAATCTCGTAGGTATTTAACTTTGTAAACCTGTCCAGCCAATCGATAATTTGTTCTTTGGAAACATTTTCCCAATTCTCCAGCAGCTGATTTAATTCTCCCCGGTGTATTTCACCCAGGCCGGTTTTTGAGGGCGTATAGAAGAAGTGCCCGTGGGCAATGCGCCGGAAAGTATCCAGTGGTTCGTCTATTTCCAGGTAGAGCGTATATACCGAATCTCCGCCTCGGCAGCCAAGGATTTTCGACTTTTCCGACTCAAATTCTGAGCGGATTTTATCGCTCAGTCCGGCGGTTTCAGTGATCTTGTAAAAAGTCTTCAGATCTGCCGCCCAGATAAGCTTTTTATAGTGATATGCTTTGTTATCCTGATCTGCAACATAAGCTTCGGCAGCATTCACCTGAAGGACACTTGTCTCATACCTGATTTCTCCGCCAAGTTCTTTCAACCTGCTTTCAAAGGCTTCAGCAAGTTTTCCCACACCTCCTTTCGGGTAAAAATAATCGAGGTAGAGGGAGAAATAACTAAGTGCAAAAAATGTGGGTGTAGATCTGAAAAAATGCTGAGAAATAATATCCCTAAGGGAAGCATTTTTTACGATGGGCTTAAGGAATTCCTCCACAGGCATATTCATGCGGTTGATTTTCCCGATTGTAAACAGGAATTTTGGCAACCAGGGAAGCAGTTTTGTTAAGATGAAACTTTTATCCTTCCAGATATTCTTAACCATGGGATTCTCCACACCGTAGAGGACATCCATGTGTTTCATGATCTTTTTAATGACCTTCAGGACCTCTTCAATTTCAGCTTCACTTTCCGGGTACGTTTTTAGCAGCAGCTCCTTGTAATCCGCCAGGCTGCCAATATCTTTCACATGCATGATCTGATCTTGCACACCGACAGAAACATGACTATCAACCACATCCAGGGAGATGTCAAGCTCTTTCAGCATCGGGAAAATAATCCCTGCATCCAGGAGTGCCCTGACCCCTGCATCGAAACGAAATCCATTATGGGAAAAGGTGTTCACAAGGCCTCCGCATTCCCTGTTCTTTTCAATAAGCAATACTTTTTGGTCCTTCTTTGAGAGATACGCTGCAGCTGTCAGACCGGCTATACCGCCTCCCACGACAATCGTGTCGTACACCTGCTCAGCCATACTTTTTTTGCGCTTTTTCAGATCTGCCGGGAACCTGTTTGAGATTTTTAAGCATTGCATCCGGCAGTCCGGAAAATTCCAGGCTTTTTTCCCAGAGTTCGTTGGCTGCTTCTTTATCAAGTGCCGGTGGGGCAGGCGTTTCCTCTTTTGTTAAATTGAAGAATCTTCCGTTAACTCCATCCAGTTCCTTTGATACCCCGAGATAGTAAAGGGCTTCGGCCGAGACATCCGTTGGCCTGAGCGTTTTATCGAAAATATGTTTTTTGTACCAGCGGTAAAGGGGTCCGTTTTCCTGTCCGGTATGAGATTTAACTGCCCCCGGATGCATTGCATTAATTGTCACCCCGGTATCTTTGTAATGTTCCTGGAAAACGATCATCGACAGCAGCTGTGCAAGTTTGGCAGAACCGTAGCTCTTTAATCCCGAATACCGGCGCTTATCCCAATTCAGATCATCCATTTTCAAGCCCCAGGCTGCAAAGCGATGACCCTCTGAATTCACCATTATAATTCGGGCACTTTCCTTGGACTTCAGCTTTTCCATCAAAATAAAATTAATGATGAAGGAGGAGAGATGTTGCACCATGAATACCTTGTCAATACCTTCCGAAGTCAGCTCCCTTTTTTTAAGGAAAATTCCCGCATTGTGAATCACCACATCAATCGGGGTAATTATATTTCTGAGCTCCTCGGCCACCTGGTAAACTTCCTGTAAATTACTCAGGTCGGCAATTTTATAATTGCATTCTACTTTGAATTCACTTTCAATTTCAGCTTTAAGGGCTTCGGACTTCTCCTTATTCCGGTTGATGCACAGGAGGTTGGCTCCCCTGGAGGCATATTTGCGTGCAGTGAAATATCCGATTCCGGAAGTAGCACCGCTTATGACGACCAGCTTCCCCTTGAATTCCTCGAAACAAACCAATGGATCAAGGCGGTTATTCCTGATCATTGCCAGAATATCCGGCACATTGTATTCCTTAACGTACTGAGATCTTTTCTTCATGATTGTCAGCCAAATTTCTTTACCATAAATCTCCTGTATGCTTTTCCAAATCTTGGGATATTGTCAAAAATATCACCCCATAGATCGTAATAGTCCCGCTGCTCCTGTATTTTTCCTGCTTTATTCAATGTCAGGCGACTCGCACCGTAGAGGACGGAACTTGGTCTTTTTTTGAAGGAAATCGTCATTTCCCATTCCACAAATATAATATTATCCTGCATGGAGGTCCTTACAATTTTCATTTTCAGGTCCTTTGAACGCTCAGTAAGCCGCTCGGTCATGGCCTTGAATTCCTTAATTCCCCGGATCCCCTGGATGGAATCCCTGAAATAGATATCTTCAGCATAATAGGGGAGGATATGCGACCAGTCGGGTTTTCCTTCGGTATTATAGGTCTTCGACCACAAGTCCTTTATGCTTTCTGCATTCAGCGACAAGTTTGGGGAAGTCTTTTCTGTTTCTTTTGTCTTCTCACTCATCGTTCTTTGGATTTACCTGCATAACTACTGTTCCTTACACTTTTCCAACATCTCTTTCCTGATCCAGCCAGCCTTTGGTTCATAGCTAAGGATACGTTCGTATTGCATACATGCAAGGTCCTTTGCGCCCGTCTCATAATATGCATTGGCAAGAATAAGAAGAGTATTGATATAGATCCAGCTGTGTGCATCTTTTTCAGCACTTTTCTCAATTATAGCAACAGCATTTTTATAATAACTGATCGCGTCTTCCTTTGAACCGCCCAGGAAACCCGGTGTAAAGAATCGCATATTTCCTGTTTCAAGGCTGCAGTTAAAATAGGTATCACTTGATGCAGCGGCAGTATTTATAAGTTTGAAGGTTTTCGGCGCAAGGTAGAGGGCACTGAATTTACTCAGTATTATCTGGTAACCAAGAAAGGCTCCCTGGAGCGCCAGGATATCATGCCTGCCCTTATAGATCTCCTCCAATTCCTTCCCGTTTTTTATTGCTTCTTTCAGGCACCTCTTTGCTTCTTCTTCCATTTCCTTGCTGATGCAATGTCCGATATACCCGTACTGGGCAAAACACAATGAATAAAGCAGATCCGGATGTTTTTCCTGCACATAGGCAGCTTTCATTTCATTGATGATCTTATCCCATTCCAGTATTTTCCCGTCAACATACAGATCGTACAGGCGATGTTCAAAAAGAGAAGTTCCCTGGCCTTTGGCATATAGAGAAACTAAACTGAGAAGTATCAACATTGTTTTGGCCTTCATCTTTGAAAACTTCTTTTAAATATTTAAAAATTCCAGGGAATCCATTCGTTAGTTCTTTACAGAAAATTCAGGCTCCTCCGGAAAAATTTCATCCCTTATCTGCATGAGTTCCGCGGGAGTATCAATGTCCGGGTCAATCGGAACCAGTAAGACGGGGCTCAGGCCCATATCTGGATGCTGTTTTGAATGAGACTCCTGTGTCAGTATTTTTTTGGAAGCACCAACCACAAATTGTTCTGATTGGTCTACAACATAGCCGCTCAGGCTTCCATTGTTGTTCAGCTTTAAATAATTGCTGAATATTTCACGTCGTGTGAGATAGATCTCCCCCGAAAAGAAATTTCCCACGCTTATTTTTACGGTGACACCGGGATTGCCGTCCATATCAGGATCTGTTAAGTTGGGATCATTTGGATCTTTGGAAAGAGGCTGCGATGGATCCCCTGAAATACCCAGGAGGCTTGGAGTGGCCGGGCGATAAAGCAGCCACCTGCCATTTTCGAAGCTTAGTTCCACTTCCCGAACCCTGGGCTTTATAGCCTGCACAGCTTCATCACTGAATACAGAGGAAGCATTCTTCCGGCTAAGTTTTTGCTCCGAATGAACAAACCTGTCGGACTGCATCAGTTTCCCGTCTTCAAGGTAAAAATCCGTAAAACCATAGGAAATAATAAAGGTACGCATTGTGGTTTTTATTGTAGTGTCCTCATAGGCCACAACATCGTAATGGGCATAGTGCCCTGCCAGGTCGTTCATGACCTTGTCCAGGTCGGATTCCTGGTATAGTCCCGGATCTTCCTGACTGAACTCATACAGCGGAGACTCAGGCCACGCCAGTGGTTTGGAACAGGAATTAAAAACGATAAGAAAAGCCAGCAAAGAAAAAACGGGTGTAACTCTGCACTTTGTCATATATCGGTATTATTGTTGGTCCTAAAAGTAATTTCTTATTTGGAAAAAGAAAACAATCGTGATTTATTTTTGTTTGCAGAGCATGCAGGTGAGGAGGCATTATATTAAGTCAAAATGGTTTTGATGCAGCTTACAATTTTTAACTAATCGATTACAGGGCAGAACTTTTGGGACATTGCCGGATAGCTGAGATGGTTTTCGGAGGGGATGTGCCTGCTATTTTGTTTTTGGATTAATCGCGGTTTTCTTCCTCATCCGGATGTGCCGGTGGCTTAAAATACATTTTTGTTATTCACATTTTATCTTTTTTCAATCACTTAACTGTACTTTTCTTAAGACACCTGGACAGGACGTCTGCCATTTCACATCACAAAAGTCCATTTCGCAAGGCATCATATGAACCCCTAAAATGAAACATTCATATATAAGGAATTCTTTGTAAAATGCTTAATTTG
This sequence comes from uncultured Bacteroidaceae bacterium, assembly GCA_964428945.1. GTDB lineage: Bacteria > Bacteroidota > Bacteroidia > Bacteroidales > M55B112. The sequence goes on from CAYSAH010000027.1 coordinate 8,074, forward strand.
TTTAATTATTTTAAAGTCTTAAAATTGATAAACTGATTAGCATCAGAAGCAGTGGGATACAATTATTGCTTCTTTTATTGTTATTGAATTATATTCCAATATCATATAAACCTAAGCCTGCAAAATAAAACTATCAACTATGATCACAATTTCAAATTACTTTGTTGCCATAAGCTTCACCGTGCTGGCAATGATCTTTTGGGGCTCCTGGCCGAATACTCAAAAAATGGTGCAAAAGAACTGGAAGTTTGAGCTCTACTATTGGGACAAGATCACGGGTATTCTAATAATGGCGCTGATATCAGCATTTACAGTGGGATCACTTGGAAGCGAAGGGCAGTCCTTTTTACAGGATTTTAAATCGGCCGATTCTTTCAGTATTTTATATGCATTGGCGGGGGGGGCATTGTGGAATGCCGGTAACCTTTTTATGGTTGCAGCCATCGCAACTGCGGGCATGTCGGTTGCCTTCCCAATCGGAGGTGGAATTGCATGGATTCTTGGTATCATCATAAATTATATCGTTGTAGCCAGAGCCGGTGAAAGTCCGACCAATAATCCGGCAATGCTTTGGATCGGAGTAGTTTTAATTATTGTTGCTATCTTCTTAAGCAGTAAAGCCTATAACCGACTGGCAAAGGAGCAGAAAAAACCTTCCATCCGAGGAATAGTACTATCTTTCTTTGCAGGTCTTTTTATCGCGTTCTTCTATGGTTTTGTTGTAAAATCTCTGGATGGGAATCTAGTGGCAGGTGGATCAGGTTCATTGACTCCATATACCGCAGTTGTGTATATGACTTTTGGAATCATCCTCTGCACCATCCTTTTTTACCTTTTCATCATGAAACCTTTGCACATCGGTATTCCGGGAACTTTCAGGGAATACTTTAACGGGTCGGCAAAAACCCACATGGCAGGGATCCTGGGTGGAATGATCTGGTGCGGGGGAACAGTTTTCAGTTTTATGGCAGTTGGAGCTGCAAGTCCTGCAATCTCATACGGGCTTAGCAATGCGGCTCCTGTGGTAGCAATATTGTGGGGAATATTTGTATGGAAAGAGTTTAAGGGATCCCCAAAAGGAACAAATGCTTTTCTGATTAGCATGTTCATTCTTTATATCACCGGACTGCTTCTGATCACAGTTTCAAATGCCTGATCAAATGCTTGCAGGAATTAGTTCTTACACCTATACCTGGGCTATTGGAGTCCCCGGAAGTATTCCTCCAAAGCCAATGAATGAAATTGAGCTTTTAAATAAGGCAGAAGGGCTGGGAGTGAAGCTTGTCCAAATCGCGGATAACCTTCCCTTACACCTGTTTACCGAGGAGCGACTTGGTAATCTCATTGAACATGCCGGGCGAAAGGGAATATCTGTTGAGCTTGGAGCAAAAGGTTTAACTCCTCAAAAATTAGAGGATTATATCTTGCTGGCAGAACGTTGCAACTCAGCAATTCTCAGGTTTGTAATTGATGAAGACACCTATAGGCCTGCTTTAGCTGAAGTAATTGCTGCCATCAGGAATGCCATTAGGGAACTGGAAAGACGCTCAATAGTTCTGGCTATTGAAAATCATGACCGGCTAAAAGCCATTGAATTTGCAACGATCATTGAAAAATGCAACAGTGGTCATGTAGGGATCTGCCTGGATTCTGTCAACTCTCTTGGTGCAGGGGAAGATGTTATGCGGGTTACTGAAGTCCTGGCGCCTTTTACTGTGAATTTTCATGTGAAAGAATTTGCAATAAAGAGAGCCGGCCATAAAATGGGATTTTCCGTGGAGGGATCCCCACTGGGAAAGGGAATGCTTCCCCTTGAACAAATCCTGGGCATGCTTGACCAGGAAAAATGTCGTTCTGCAATACTTGAACAATGGGCACCTCCTTTATCAACAATTGAAGAGACAATTGAAAGAGAGGACCAATGGGCAATGGAAAGTATTGGTGTACTTCAGGAAAAATTAAAAATTTAACAGATGAAAAAAAAAGTTACCCTGGTAGGTGCAGGTGGAAAAATGGGTATGCGACTGACATCCAACCTCAAAGACAATTCAGATTATACGATGAGCTACCTGGAGATCAGCGAGGTGGGACTATCCCGTTTATCTGCCCTGGGCATAATCGTCTCCGGGGATGAAGTGATCAGTGATGCTGATATTGTTATCCTTGCAGTTCCTGATACCATCCTTGGAAAGGTTTCACATACGATTGTTCCAAAAATGCGACCCGGCGCTCTGGTAATTACACTTGACCCTGCATGCGCCCTGGCCGGGGTCTTGTTTCACAGGGATGATATAAACTATTTCATTGCACATCCTTCGCATCCAAGTGTGTTTAACTGGGAAGAAAGCGAAGCTGCCCAACGCGATTATTTTGGAGGCAGCCTGGCAAAACAAACCATTGTTTGTGCCTTGTTCAAAGGGGAAGAACAGGCTTATGAGGAAGGCGAAAGGCTCGCAAAAGCAATGTACAAACCTGTGTTCAAAGCTTTCAGGATCACAGCCGGGCAAATGGGTATGCTGGAGCCTGCTTTGGTCGAAACTCTATGTTCAACCCTTCAGGTTATTGTTAAGGAAGGACTGGATGAAGTTGTTAAACTTGGCGTTCCGGAAGAAGCAGCAAAAGAATTTTTACTCGGACATCTTAACATTCAGCTTGCTGTTATTTATGGTCAGCTCCATGGAGCAGTATTCTCAGATGCAGCGAACAAAGCTATTGTAAGGGGCAAGCCTCTCCTGATAAATAAAGACTGGAAAAAAGTATTTGAACCTGAGAACATTATGGAGCAGATACGCGATATCACAAGCTAAATATGAATATCATGAGAAAAAAAAGATTTGCAATTTTTGGATGTGGTTTCTGGTCTCAATTCCAGCTCGGTGCCTGGCAGGAAATTGAAGGTGCAGAGTGTGTGGCACTGTACAACCGTACAAGATCAAAGGCGGATGACCTGGCCCGGCGATTTGGGATCCCCGCAACATACGACAATCCCGAAACCTTGTTGAAGAATGAGGACCTTGACTTCATTGACATCATCACGGATGTCGACACCCATTTTATGCTGACAGGGCTGGGCGCCCGCTATGGCAAAAATGTTATCTGTCAGAAACCAATGGCACCGGACTTTGATTCCGCCAAAAAGATGATGCAAGTGACAAAAGAAGCCGGAGTTAAATACTATATTCATGAAAACTACAGGTGGCAGCCTCAATTCAGAAGAGTGAAAGAAATTCTGGATGAAGGTTTGATTGGAAAACCTTTTCGAAGTATATCATGGTTTAATACTGCATTTCCTGTATTCGAAACTCAACCTTTCCTTGCAGAACTAAGTAATTTTGCACTTACCGACCAGGGCTCACACCAGTTTGATGTGCTCAGGTATCTTTTTGGTGAAGCAGAGAGTATTTATTGCCAGGTGCAAACTGTGAACCCGGGAATTAAAGGAGAGGATGTCGCAACTTCGATGCTGCGAATGAAAAATGGAGTGGTCTGTATCCAGGAAATTTCCTTTAGTTCTCCCCTGGAAAAGGAAATATTTCCACAGACCCTTTTAATCATTGAGGGTGTAAAGGGAAGTATCCGGCTTGATGCTGATTTTAAGCTCTGCATTACAGTGGGACAAAATACAACTTACGAGACAGTCCCCATGATGAAATATGAATGGCAGACAGACCGGCTGGTACCGGAGCCTCCCAGTATCGTAGCCTGCAATAAAAATATCCTGGATGATATGCTCGGGGTTGGGATAGCGGAAACCACGGGAGCAGATAATTTTGAAACCGTGAGATTGGTTTGGGCAGCATATAAATCAGCAGAAGAAAACCGGGTAATCCTAATGGACGAATTCAGATAGCATTGCATGAAGAAGAACTCCGAAATCCAGGTTTTAAAATGCGGAGACACGATTCTTACCTATGAAAATGGGAGTCTGCGTACCATAAAATATTGTGAGACAGAAATTCTCAATCTGGTATACGCTGCAGTAAGGGACCAAAAATGGAATACGATTCCCTCGGTAATGCAGAATGAAATTGTTGTTGCCGGGCAAGATGAATTCTTCATTGAAACTGATCAAAACTTTAAGGAGGCTGAAATAGATTTTTCAGCCAAGACCCTGATATTTGCAGAAAAACATAAAATATCAATCACTTTTAAAGGGAGGGCAAATACCTCGTTCCTTAAAAACCGGATAGGTCTCTGTCTTCATATTCCTATTCCGGAAACAAGGGGAAAGAAACTCATTATCGGACACCCTGGTGCCTCAAGTTCTGAAACCATCTTCCCGGAAGTTATCAGTCCGCATCAACCTGCAATGAATATCAGCTTCCTGGAATGGAGTCCCTCTGAGAATATAAAAACAAAAATCACGTTCAGGGGAGAAGTATTCGAAATGGAAGACCAAAGAAACTGGACGGATGCTTCTTATAAGTTATACGGTACGCCTCTTGCAGAAAAGTATCCAATGATCATTGATAAAGGAAGCGAAGTGCACCAGGTAGTTGTCGTGGAGCTGGAGGGAGGTGATGTAAGAGCAAAGCATGGCGGGGATAAAAAATCCATAAGGTTTGAAATAAATGGCAAAAGGAAAGCCATGCCTGAAATTGGGGTCAGCCGCTCGTCGCAAACGAAGCTGGAAAAGCGATATGCCGAAAAGATATGTGGAATCAGATATTCGCATTATAGCGCAGAGATAAGGATGTTCGATGAAAACTGGAAGGATAGGATAATATCTGCCCGGAAGGAAGCAGCGCTGCTAAATTCAGTTCTTGAATTACGCCTTATTTTCAGCTGGAATTTCAGACAGGAGCTGGAGCAGTTTTTAAATGATCAGCCTGCACAAGTATCACGTATCAGACGCATAATTCTCTTTGGTCAGAATCATCTTTCAAATGAATCTCTCCTTGTCTATGCCCTTCCGAAGATCAGGGAAGTCTTGCCGGATACGGAAGTTGGGGGAGGAACAAATGCACATTTTGCGGAATTAAACCGCAACAGGATCAAATCCAAAAATCTTGATTTTGTTTGTTACTCTGTTTGTCCGCAAGTGCATGTTACAGATGATGATCCAGTTATGGAAAATGCAGGTGCCCAAAAAGACACTGTAGAATCTGCCAAAGCTATATTTAATCTGCCTGTATGCATTCATGCCATTTCGCTTAAACAAAGATTTAATGCAGTTTCAACTTCTGAGGATGGTTCTTTTCCTCAAAAAGATCTTAGACAGAAAGAACTGTATGCAGCGCTCTGGTCATTTAAAAGTATCCTCGCCCTTATCGAATCAGGAACACATAGCTTCAACCTCTTCGAAACAGTTGGAGATTATGGTATAATTGGTTCTTATTCAAATGGCAGGGCAGAATACTTTCCCGTCTATTATCTCTTAAAGGAATTCCTTTTTGAAATAGGTCTTCAATATTCAATTATCCGATTTGAACAAAAAACCAAGCTGGCAGGTATATCGGTGTATGGAAATAAAACAAAGCTATTCCTGGCCAACTACAGTAAAGCTGTTCATGAAATATGTGAGCCTCTTAGTTCTCCAATAAAACACCTTAAAATTCTAAAGAAAGAAGGCTTTGTTGATTTGGATATACATCAGTCAAAGGAAATGAGACCATCAACATTCAGGATCAGACCATTGGAATTGATATTGATTGAGTTTTGAACTGAAAGTTAATTGCTTCACCTGTTGACTTTTGACAATACATCCTGCTGGAAAATCCATCACTGAATTATACTCATTCCAGAGATAATGACTACGCACCCGCCTCAGCTTATGTCTCGAATGATCTGAGGTCCTGGCAGAAAGCAACTTATAATGTGCAAGAAGGTCATATTCTACGGTGCCTCTGTCCGAAGTCCGACCTTTGCATTCACTAACTTTGAGCAAGTTGAAGCACCACAGGACAGAAATTACACCTGCTATTTTAGAATTCCGGAGGATACCCGTAATGCCTATATTACAGTTCATGTTTTCGGTCTGAAAAGTACACCATTCCATTACATCGTTTGGGGTACATCTCAAAACGATACAGAGTTTCTCCGGGTTCCGCTTGCTGAGTCTTTCGACAGTGATGTCCTTACTGAAACAGAAATATATCCATTCTTTCAAAAATGCTATTTTTGAGCTATGAAGAAAACGATCCTCAGTCAGTTCAGGAAACCATGGATATACATCATTATTGTAGTCCTGGGCGTATCCCTGAAATTCCATCATCTCAGTTACAAGATATTCTGGGAAGATGAGATCTATACGGTCCAGCATGTTGTCGGAGCCCATAATGTTCTGGATATCGGCCCGGGTAAGGAAAACCAGATCGTTGACCTGGATTATTACAAGGGTCTGCTGAAGCATTCTTCACAGGATTACACGATCGGGGAGGAGCTTTCGGCCCAGTTTCATACCATGAACCTGAACCCGCTGCATTATGTCCTGCTGACTTTCTGGTACAGGCTTACCGGGGATGACCTTCTGCATTACAGGCTGTTCAGTGTGCTGATTTTCATCCTGACCCTTCCTTTCTTGTTTTTTCTTGCCCGGAAGCTTTTTAACTCCGGCACAGGTGCCTGGATCGCCACAAGCCTGTACTCGGTTTCGCCTTTCGTGCACGTCTTTGCCCAGGAAGCCAGGTACTACATCCTCTGGGCTTTCATCCTTGTGGTTTTGCATTTCTTCCTGGTTTACGCCCTTGATAAAAGGAAGCTGTCCTGGTGGGCTGGTTATGTCCTGGCAGGCATCCTGGCGCTTTACTGCTCAGTCCTTTCGGGGCTCATCCTCTTTGAGCACCTCCTGTTCATCCTGATCCTTTACAGGAAAGATTTCTGGAAATTCGCGGGGTCAGGACTCTTGATACTCCTGGCCTACCTGCCCTGGCTCCTTCTCATCCTTAACAGTTCCCAGGAGGTGGTTTCTTCGCTTGCCTGGCACAAAATGGCTGATAAAATGCCTTTCTGGGCCCCGGCCCTGGGGATCTCCCTTGGATATATAAGGACTTTCTCCTTTTACAAGGAGTATACCCTTTACTGGAATGATGTTTTTGGAAATATTACACCGGGACTGGCACTGGAAACCTTCTTCAACCTTTGCATCCTGGCCTTCCTGATCCTGGCACTGGTTAAAATGAGAACTTCCCTGAAAAAGGAAAGTACTTTTTTTATACTGCTGATCTTCAT